>QXYM01000078.1:0-26328 GCA_009886945.1 Litorivicinus sp. | reverse complement strand
GTGTTTCGCAACCGCAACACATCCAGTGACTTATCCAAATCGATCCATGGCAACTGATACCCACAACACCAGTGTCAGTATCAAGGCAACAAAGACCGCCGCTGATCCTAAATCTTTCGCGCGACCGGACAGCTGATGGGGCTCATCACCAATCCGATCAACCACCGCCTCAATCCCAGAATTCAGCAACTCCACAATGACCACAAGTAACAAAGACGCGATGAGCAACCCCACTTCAACCGGATTCCGGCCAAGCAAAAAGGCCAACGGGATCAGCGTTGCGGTTAAAACGACTTCTTGACGAAATGCAGATTCATATTTCCAGGCTGCACGAAACCCTTTGGCGGAATATCCCGCTGCTTTAATGATTCGCGTGAAACCTTGATAGCCGGGCTTTGCCATATCACCTCCCTTTCATTGGCAAGGAGATTAGCATGACGCATGTGACAGAATGTCACATCGATCGACTGAGACAGGATCAATCAAGAATGGTGCCGAAGGCCGGACTTGAACCGGCACGAGCTGCGCTCACTACCCCCTCAAGATAGCGTGTCTACCAATTCCACCACTTCGGCAAGGGACGCGCAGATTAATGATCTGCGCTTGAAAAATCAAGAAATCAGTCGACGGTTTTCGGCGCAACTGGTGCTTGAGGAGCCGCTTCAGACCCTTGAGCCGGCAATTCAGGCAAACCAAAGGTCCCAACAGCCACTGCTTTTTGTTTTGCCACAACAGCTAAGGCTAAGCTCGTCGCAAAGAACAACGCCGCCAATCCAGCCGTCAATTTCACCAAAAAGCCACCAGCTCCCGCCGAACCAAATACGGTTTGCGATGCACCACCACCAAAAGAAGCGCCAGCGTCAGCTCCTTTGCCCTGTTGGATCAGCACAAGCCCAATGACCGAGGCTCCAAGCAATACATGCACGACTAATAAAATTGTTTCCATGATTTCCGTTCCCAGGCAGCAACAATCGCTGCAAATTTATCTGCATTCAATGATGCGCCACCGACGAGCGCACCTGAAACACCCTCAGCTGAAAACACATCTTCAGCCGATTCAGGGGACACACTTCCCCCGTACAAAACCAACGCATCAGCACGTCCCAACACATCACGTACCGTCGCATGCATTTCTTCAATATCATGACGCGTGGCCGACAGACCCGTTCCAATCGCCCACACAGGCTCGTAAGCGATGACCATTCCGCTGATATCCAGTCCGACCGACAATAGGGGCCTAATCTGCTCGGCCACCACATCGAGCGCACGACCTGATTCTCGTTCGCTTTGCGTTTCACCCACACAAAACACCGGAAACATTCCAGTCTCCAGTACGGCCGCAACGGCCGGCAACAAACTTTCTGTGGTCTCACCGAATCGAGCCCGACGTTCAGAGTGACCTAAAATGGCCATCGAACAGCCAGCATCAGCCGCCATCGCCGCATTAATACAACCGGTCTGCGCTCCAAACTGATCACCAATACAATCTTGCGCACCCAATAAAATCGACGAACCCTCAAGAGTCTGTGAGATCGGATCGATCCACAACGCGGGAGGACAAATACCCACTCGTGTCGAGTCCTGATGCGTCATGCTCGCAACCGCTTCAGCCAATGCAATGGCGTCCGCGCGCGCGGTATTCATCTTCCAGTTTCCAATAATCATCGGTGCGACTTTCCTCCGGGGGCGCGTAAGTTAGCCGATTGAAGCAACTTTTTCCACCGATGACGCAATCTCCTCAGCACAAGTTTGCACTTCATCAGCATCCACACCCTCGACCATCACTCGAACCACAGGCTCTGTACCACTCGGACGCAAGACGACACGACCAGAATCGCCGAGCTGATCCTCAACCGATTGAACGGCCTGAATGACCGATGGATGCTCCAAATGCTCAGGTGAATGCAAGGGGACATTGATCAGAATTTGTGGATATTTACTCATCCCTTGACGCGCCTGACTCAACGTTTGTCCAGACTGACGCAACGCGTTGACGACTTGTAATGCTGCAACCAGACCATCGCCTGTCGAGGTCAGATCCGAACAAATGATATGCCCCGAGGTTTCGCCCCCAAGGGTCCACTGGCGTTCATCCATGGCCTCAATCACATATCGATCACCCACTTTGGTTCGCACGAATGGAATATTCATCGAGGCTAGGGCTTTCTCAAGACCCAGATTGGTCATCAGTGTTCCGACGACCCCACCATCCATTCGGCCTCGTTGATACCTTGCCGCGGCGATCATGTAGAGAATTTCATCCCCATCAACTAAAGCCCCCGTCTCATCAACCAACACCACTCGATCAGCATCACCATCTAATGCCACGCCCAAGTCAGCCTGACTCGATACCACAGCCTCAATCAATGCGCCTGGTGCTGTGGAACCAAAGCCATTGTTAATATTCAAGCCATCCGGGGTCACGCCAATTGCGTCAACCTCAGCACCCAATTCCCGAAATACTTTCGGAGCCACTTGATAGGCTGCTCCATGCGCGCAATCCACAACGACCTTTAAACCAGACAGATCGGTCCCGAGTCTTAACGTGTGCTTGCAAAACTCAATGTACCGACCGGCTGCATCATTGGCTCGCGATGCACGACCCAATAACGGACCGTTCACTGTCGTCAGGGGTTCATCAAGCAACCGCTCAATGTCAGACTCAACGTGGTCAGGCAACTTCGTCCCCTGTCCATCAAAAAACTTAATGCCGTTGTCTTCATAGCCGTTGTGGCTTGCACTGATCACGATACCGCCGGCCGCTGAAAACGTTCGCGTGAGATAAGCAATCGCGGGCGTTGGCATCGGACCCAGCATCACCGGATCAACGCCTGCAGCAATTAATCCAGCTTCCAGCGCCGTCTCAAACATATACCCAGATAGCCGAGTGTCTTTGCCGATCACCACTTTGGGTCGCCCCGGATAATGTTGCCTCACCGTCTGTCCGAACGCCCAGCCGAGCTTCAGAACAAATTCTGCAGTGATACAACCCTCACCAACACGCCCCCTGACACCATCGGTTCCGAAATATTTTCGACTCATTTATTGCATTCCCTGCGTTAATGTTTGCATCACGATCATCGCATCGCGAGTCTCAGACACATCGTGCACTCGAAGAATCGCCGCTCCGTGCGATGCAGCAATGGCTGCTGCCACTGCACTGGCGGTCGCTCGCTGCTCAACAGGACGACCGGTGATTTCACCGATCATACTTTTGCGAGAGACACCCACTAAAACAGGGTATCCGGTTTGAACGAATCGATCCAAGTGCTGAAATAAAGCAATATTGTGCTCTAGCGTTTTTCCGAACCCAAATCCTGGATCAATGAGCAACTGATCAGCTGAGAATCCTGCATCCAAACACACATCAATCCGATGCATGAGCCACTGAAACACCTCCGAGACGGCATCATCATAGTCAGGCCGGTGCTGCATCGTTTGAGGAGTCCCTTGCATGTGCATCAAACACACCGGGAGCCCCGTCTCAAGCGCCGCTGCTAAAGCACCTTCTCGTTGCAAGGCGCGAACGTCATTTATGAGTCTAGCGCCAGCGCGCGCTGCTGCAATCATGACCTGAGGCGTGGATGTATCAACGGAAATCACGGCATCGAATCGTGATGCCAATCCTTCAATGACAGGAATGACTCGAGCGAGCTCCTCGGCCTCCGACACCGGCTTGGCGCCGGGACGGGTGCTTTCACCGCCAACATCTAAGATCGTGGCGCCTTCGGATAAACACCGTTCAGCATGCGCTAAGACGAGGTCGAGATCCACCCGATCGCGATAGAGCGAACCACCATCGGAAAATGAATCAGGAGTGATGTTCATAACGGCCATAATCTGAGGTCCAACGAACCCCAGATCTGGCCAAGACCATTGACGCCTCACTCTTAATTAGTTGGCGCCGTGCCATCCTTCGGCGTTGGATCAGAAGCATCATCTGCGGGTGCTTCTTGCAGATCATCATGGACCTCTGGTGTGCCACCATGAGGCTTATCGTTATCACTCCAACCATCGGGTGGACCAGGCTTCTTGCCTTTCATAATCTGATCAATCTGCTTAGCATCGATGGTTTCATACTCCATCAACGCATCAGCCATCAGATGCAACTTATCCATGTTGTCTTCCAGCGTTTGCTTGGCTGTGGCATAACAGGTGTCGAGGATTTCTTTTACTTCCTGATCAATCAACCGAGCAGTCTCATCAGATTGACCATTTGCAGGACGACTCATCGACCGACCCAAGAATGGCTCGTTATCCTCGTCATCGTACATCTGCGGACCAAGCTTCTCAGACAATCCCCATTTGGTCACCATGCTGCGCGCAATCGAGGTGGCCCGCTGGATATCATTAGAGGCGCCTGTAGTCACACCCTCCGCACCTAGGGTTAATTCTTCTGCAATTCGCCCCCCGTAAAGAGAGCAAATTTGGCTAATCAATCCACGCTTGGAATGGCTGTACTTATCTTCGGTCGGCAAGAACATCGTGACACCCAACGCGCGACCGCGAGGGATAATCGACACCTTATAGACAGGATCATGTTCAGGCATGAGACGACCCACGATCGCATGACCGGCTTCGTGGAAGGCGGTATTGCGTTTTTCAGACTCCTTCATGACCATCGATCGGCGTTCAGCGCCCATCATGATCTTGTCTTTGGCCTGCTCAAAATGGCTCATGGTCACAACACGCGTATTTGCTCTCGCTGCGAAAAGTGACGCCTCATTCACCAAGTTCGCCAAATCTGCACCCGAGAATCCAGGTGTCCCGCGTGCGATCAACGAAGGATCAACCTCAGGTGCGACCGGCACTTTCTTCATGTGCACTTTCATGATTTGTTCACGGCCGCGAATATCAGGCAACCCAACGACCACCTGGCGGTCAAAACGGCCAGGACGCAACAGCGCTGAATCCAGGACATCTGGACGGTTCGTTGCCGCGATCACGATGACACCATCGTTCACATCGAAGCCATCCATTTCGACCAGCAATTGGTTCAAGGTTTGCTCACGCTCATCATGGCCACCACCGAGTCCAGCGCCCCGCTGGCGTCCGACAGCATCAATTTCATCGATAAAGATGATACAAGGCGCTTGTTTCTTGGCTTGCTCAAACATGTCACGAACTCGTGACGCACCAACACCGACAAACATCTCGACAAAATCTGACCCCGAGATGGTAAAAAATGGCACCTTGGCTTCACCAGCGATGGCCTTAGCCAGCAAGGTCTTACCCGTTCCCGGAGGACCCGCCATCAAGACGCCACGTGGAATACGACCACCTAAACGCTGAAATTTCCCGGGATCTTTGAGGAATTCAACAAGCTCGGCAACATCGTCTTTCGCTTCATCACAGCCAGCGACATCGGCAAAGGTTGTTTTGATTTGATCTTCACTGATCAACCGCGCCTTGGACTTCCCGAATGACATCGGGCCACCACGACCGCCGCCCATACCGCCTTGCATCTGGCGCATGAAAAACATGAAGATGGCGAGAATAATCAGAACGGGGAAAGCCGCAACCAACAACTGCATCCACACCGATTGTTGCTCAGGCTTACGGCCCTCAACCACCACATTGTGCTGCAAGAGGTCATCCATCAGCTTGGGATCTTGGATCGCTGGCCTGACGGTTTCGTAAATATCGCCATTGGCACGCGTGGCGATAATCGACTGACCATCGATGATGACGCGACGAATTTGATCACGATTTACTTCTTCAACGAATTGAGAGTAATTGATCTGCTGTGACTGGGTTTCTGCACTGAAATTGTTGAATACCGTCAATAGAACGGCTGCTATCACCAACCACAGAACCAAATTTCTCGCCATAATCTTCTCCATTCCTTCAGAGGAGTCGGGCTCCTCAATATACACTTCTTTATTTGGGCAAGCCAATCGAATTCAAAGGGCTTTAGCCACGAAATCCTTTCGCTAACAGATAGGTTTCTCGACTTCGCGATCGCGACGCATCCGGCTTCCGTGTTTTTAAGACCGAGAAATCAGACCGGAGCTGCTGGAAAAATGGATCAAATCCCTCGCCCTGAAAGACCTTGATAAACAAAGCCCCACCGGGATTGAGCGTTTGTCTCGCAAAGTCGAGCGCAAGCTCACACAAATACATGGCGCGCGGCTGGTCGACAGATCGATTACCCGACAGATTCGGGGCCATGTCTGAAAGAACCACATCGACGCGCTGACCATCAATGGATCGCATCAACTCATCAAGGACTGCTTCTTCAGTGAAATCACCAAGAATAATCTCCACATCAGCAATCGAGTCCATCGGCAGAATATCGAGCGCAAAAACTCGACCATTGACGCCAGTCCAATCGGCAACCAGCTCAGTCCATCCACCTGGAGCCGCCCCCAAATCAACCACCACGTCCCCGGGTTTGATCAGCTGATCTTTGGCTTGAACCTCTTCTAATTTGAAGCTCGCACGAGACCTCCGCCCCTCTGCCTGCGCCTTCTGCACATACTGGTCATCAAAATGTTCTTTCAACCAGCGACTACTGGACTTGGATCGTGCCATGTTTTGCTCTAAACTCGCGCCCCCGTTAATGGAGACGACTATGTTAACGCCAGAACGCAAAAAACAAATGCGGGCGATTGGACACCACTTGAAACCGATTGTCTTAGTCGGTGATCAAGGCATGTCGACCGGTCTACTTGAAGAACTCAATCGCGCATTAAACGATCACGAGCTAATCAAAATCAAAGTGCGCGCTGAGCGTGACACACGGAAAGTGATGATTGCATCGCTTTGCGAAGAGACCGGAGCACAATGCGTGCAATCAACTGGAGCGATGGCCCTGCTCTTCCGCGCAGCAGAGCGCCCAAACCCAAGACTCTCGAATCTCATTCGACCGATCTAGTTAGCGATGCTCCACGGTGTCGATTTCATATTCAACGACACCACCTGGTGTCGTGACCGACACTTCATCGCCTTCTTCTTTGCCGATCAGTCCGCGGGCGATTGGCGAGGTCACAGAAATTTTTCCGTTTTTCACGTCAGCCTCATCTTCGCCAACGATTTGGTAGGTGACCGGTTGGTCGTTCTCTAAGTTAATCAACGTCACCGTGACCCCAAAGATGACCTTCCCGGTGTTTTCAATCTGCGTGACGTCAATCACTTGCGCATGAGACAGTTTTGCCTCGATATCCTTGATTCGACCTTCGCAAAAACCTTGTTGCTCGCGTGCCGCATGATATTCCGCATTTTCTTTCAGATCACCATGCTCACGCGCTTCGGCAATTGCCGAAACAATTCGCGGACGCTCGATTTGCTTGAGCCGCTGCAGCTCCTCACGAAGCGCAAGCTCGCCGGCTTTAGTCATCGGTATCTTACTCAATGTATTTCCTTGTTATTTTTTCTCAACGCGCTGATGAAGGTCCTGAAGTCGACGAACTTCGCGTTCGTCTCCAAACTTTAATGCGCGAACAATCGATTCGCCACCTGCCAAGGTCGTGGTGTAACACACCTTACGATTCAACGCTGACCGACGAATGGTTGCAGAATCCATGATCGCTTGTCGACCCTCTGTGGTGTTGACGATAAACGCAATCGCATCATTTTTAATCATATCAACAATATTCGGACGACCTTCCATCACCTTATTGACGCGTTCACAAGCGATTCCCGCATCCTTTAAATAATCGCAGGTTCCGCCCGTTGCGACCAACTCAAATCCCATCTCAATCAGGATTTTAGCCAATCCACCGGCACGCGGCTTATCGGCATCTCTTACCGAAACAAAGGCCCGACCAATGGTCGGTAAACGATCACCCGCTGCCGAATGCGCTTTTGCGAAGGCTTCGTCAAAACTATCGCCTGTGCCCATGACTTCACCGGTCGATTTCATTTCCGGTCCGAGAATGGGATCGACGCCTGGGAATTTGGCAAATGGAAACACACTTTCTTTCACCGAGTAATAGGGCGGAATCAGCTCTGAGGTCACGCCTTGAGCATCGAGTGTCGTCCCAGCCATGCAGCGTGCCGCCACTTTCGCCAGTGATACTCCGATACATTTCGACACAAAGGGAACAGTCCGTGATGCCCTTGGATTCACCTCAATGACATAAACGTCTTCGCCCTGGACAGCCATTTGCACATTCATCAAGCCCACAACATTCAGCTCACGCGCCATCCGGATCACCTGATCTCGAATCTCATCCTGAATATGCATTGGAAGACTGTATGGAGGCAGCGAGCAAGCCGAGTCACCTGAGTGAACCCCAGCCTGCTCAATGTGTTCCATAATCGCGCCAATGACGACCCGCTCACCATCACTCACCGCATCGACGTCCACTTCAATGGCTGGATCCAGGAAATGATCTAACAGCACTGGAGAGTCGTCACTCGCAACAACAGCATCCTGTAGATAACGTTTCAATTCTGACATGTTGGACACGACTTCCATCGCACGACCACCAAGCACGTAAGATGGGCGAACCACCAACGGGAAGCCGATTCCTTCAGCAAGGGCCAACCCTTCTTCAAGGCTACGGGCAGTTGCATTCGCAGGCTGCCTGAGCCCTAGTCGAGTGACCATCTGTTGGAAACGTTCGCGGTCTTCAGCTCGGTCAATCGCTTCAGGCGACGTGCCAATAATTGGCACCCCAGCTGCTTCAAGATCACGCGCGAGCTTCAAAGGCGTCTGTCCACCAAACTGAACAATCACCCCTTTTGGCTTTTCGATATCGACAATCGCCAATACATCTTCGAGCGTCACAGGCTCAAAGAATAAGCGGTCCGACGTGTCGTAATCTGTCGAGACCGTTTCAGGATTACAATTCACCATGATGGTCTCATAGCCGTCTTCCCGCATTGCAAAGGCAGCATGGACACAACAGTAATCAAACTCGATTCCCTGACCAATCCGGTTTGGCCCACCGCCCAACACCATGATTTTGTCAGCAGTCGATGGATTCGCCTCACATTCCTCTTCGTACGTCGAATATAAATAAGCCGTCGGTGTCGCAAACTCACCGGCACAGGTATCAACACGCTTGTAAACCGGACGGACATTGAGCTTCAACCGACGTTCACGGAGTTCTTTCTCCGACACGTCAAGTAAAGTGGCCAAGCGTTTATCGGAAAATCCCTTACGCTTCAAACGCCAGAGCGAATCACGATCAAGATCGGACAGTGCCATTTCTGCCAGTCGCGTCTCTTCCCAAATCAAATCTTCGATTTGCGCTAAAAACCAAGGATCGATTTTCGACACTTGATACAGCTCATCAACACTCATTCCACTGCGGAGTGCATCTGCCACGCACCAAAGACGGCGAGGTCCGGGGTTCGCCAGCTCATGTCGCATCGCTTGCACGGCTTCCTCAGAATCCCACTCAAAGGTTGGATCGAATCCGCAAACACCAATTTCCAGCCCACGTAATGCTTTCTGCATCGACTCTTGGAAACTCCGCCCAATCGCCATCACTTCACCGACAGATTTCATCTGCGTCGTCAGCCGGCTATCCGCTTGCGGGAATTTTTCAAACGTAAATCGGGGAACCTTGGTCACTACATAGTCGATGGAGGGTTCAAACGATGCCGGTGTTGCGCCACCGGTAATTTCGTTGGCCAGTTCATCCAGCGTGTAACCGACGGCGAGCTTTGCGGCGACTTTGGCAATCGGGAAACCGGTTGCCTTAGAGGCCAACGCAGAGGATCGAGACACCCGTGGGTTCATTTCGATCACGACTAAACGACCATCGTCTGGATTCACCGCAAATTGCACATTCGAACCGCCGGTTTCCACACCAATTTCGCGGAGAACAGCAACTGAGGCATTCCGCATGATTTGGTATTCTTTATCGGTCAGGGTTTGTGCTGGCGCAACCGTGATGGAATCACCTGTATGCACGCCCATCGGGTCAAAGTTCTCGATCGAACACACAATGATGCAGTTGTCCTTACGGTCCCGCACCACCTCCATTTCGTATTCTTTCCAACCCAGCAAGGACTCATCGATCAACAACTCATTAGTCGGCGATAAATCCAGTCCGCGTTCACAAATCTCTTCGAACTCTTCTTGATTGTAGGCAACCCCACCGCCAGATCCACCCATCGTAAACGACGGACGAATAATGCAGGGATACCCAAGATCAGCGGCGGCAGCTCTCGCTTCATCCATCGTATGCGCAATGTGACTTTTTGGCGTATTCAAACCAATTGCCTTCATCGCCTTGTCGAAGCGGTCGCGATCTTCAGCTTTATCAATCGCATCCGCATTCGCACCAATCAACTGCACGTTAAACTGATCAAGGATCCCTTCGCGATCCAGATCAAGCGCACAGTTCAGCGCGGTTTGACCACCCATGGTCGGGAGTAATGCACTTGGACGTTCTTTTTCGATCACTTTCGCAACCGATTGCCACCGAATCGGTTCGATGTAGGTCGCATCGGCCATCGCGGGATCAGTCATGATGGTCGCTGGATTCGAGTTCACCAAAATCACACGGTAGCCCTCTTCCCGAAGCGCCTTACAGGCTTGAGCACCCGAATAATCGAACTCGCACGCCTGGCCGATGACGATCGGACCTGCACCAATGATCAGAATGGATTCGAGATCTTGACGTTTTGGCATTAGCGAGCCTCCATGTTCGCGATGAATTGATCGAACAACGGGGCCACATCATGCGGACCCGGGCTCGCTTCCGGGTGCCCCTGAAAACTAAAAGCAGAGGTATCTGTTCTCGAAATTCCCTGAAGGGATTGGTCAAACAGCGACCGGTGAGTCATGGTGACATTGGATGGCAACGTACTTTCATCAATTGCAAAGCCATGGTTCTGGCTCGTAATCAAGACTTCACCGGTCTCGATATCCTGCACAGGATGGTTAGCACCGTGATGGCCAAACTTCATCTTGATGGTTTTTGCACCGGAGGCTAGACCCAATAGTTGATGCCCTAAACAAATCCCAAAGACAGGGATTTTAGCCTCAAGAATTTTCCGAATGGCTTCGATCGCGTAGGTACAAGGTTCGGGGTCACCAGGACCATTCGATAGAAACACACCGTCAGGATTCATTGCTAACACTTCCTCGGCCGGGGTTTCTGCTGGAACCACCGTGAGGCGACATCCACGCTCGGCGAGCATTCTTAAAATGTTCCGCTTCACACCAAAGTCATAGGCAACAACGTGGAATCGAGACTCAGCGTGGTCAACATGCCCCTCACCCAACACCCAAGTACCTTGGGTCCAAGGGTAAGATTCAGATGTGGTCACCTGTTTCGCCAAATCCATTCCAGCGAGGCCAGGAAATTGATCGAGCGCGTTTTTGGCGCTAGCGATCCCGGTATCGGAACAAGCATCATCACCAGCAATAATGACTCCGGCTTGCGCCCCTTTGTCACGCAGAATCCGCGTCAGTTGACGCGTATCAATATCAGCGATGCCGACGACGCCCGCTCGCGCTAAATAATGATCAAGCGATTCTTGTGCCCGAAAATTACTGTGTACAAATGGAAGATCTCGAATAATCAGCCCGCCGGCATGAATCGCACTCGACTCTTCATCCTCGGCATTAACGCCAACGTTTCCGATATGCGGATAGGTTAGGGTGACTAGTTGTCTGGCGTAAGAGGGATCAGTCAATATTTCCTGATACCCCGTCATTGCGGTATTAAACACGACTTCGCCAACGGATATTCCGTCCGCACCGATAGAGCGACCGACAAATTGGGTGCCGTCCGCAAGTAGTAACATTGCAGGTGAATTCAACCGGGAGTCCTCTGTCTTGACAGACTCGGCAGGCGCCGAGCGATTGAGGGCGCATTTTAGGGAGATCGGACCAAGAAGTCCATCGAAGCCTGAATGTTTTCCTCAGAGACCGAGGACATCCCTCATCGAATAGAGTCCTGCGTTCTGCCGAGACACCCAGATCGCGGCGCGTACAGCGCCATTTGCAAAGGTTCTGCGACTTGATGCTTTATGGGTGATTTCGACCCGTTCTCCATCGGCGGCAAAAAGGACGGTATGTTCCCCAACCACATCCCCTGCGCGAACCGTCGCAAATCCAATCTGATCCCGAGGACGCGCGCCGGTCTGTCCTTCACGACCATAAACGGCCACCTTCTCCAAGTCACGATCGAGTGCATCAGCAACCACTCGACCCATCGCTAAGGCCGTTCCACTCGGCGCATCCACTTTATGGCGATGATGCGCTTCAATCACTTCAATATCGACACTGTCACCGAAAACGCGTGCAGCGCGATCAAGCAAATCAAAAACAACATTCACACCGACGCTGAAATTGGGGGCATACACCACAGGGATCGTCTCACTCGCAACGCGGATCACAGCCTCTTGCTGCGCAGAAAACCCGGTTGTACCAATCACACAAGGAACAGTATGGGATACGCACCAAGACAAATGTTGAAGCGTGGCCTCAATGGTTGTGAAATCAATCACCACCGGCTGCCGATCAGCAAAGGCATCTAACGAACTGGCCACTTGAGCATCCATCCGACCCTTGCCGACCAACTCCCCTGCGTCAGCTCCTGAGAGTGTTGACCCAGGCCGAACAGTTGCCCCGACAAGGGTTGCTTCCTCAGTCTCGATCACTGCCTCAATTAACGCGCGCCCCATCCGACCAGAAGCGCCGACAATCACAATTCCGCTCATTAGAATTTCATCTCATCAAAGAACGATTTGACACTATCAAACCATCCTTCACGTTTTGGCGCATGGGTTTTGTGATTCAGCGTTTGATGAAGCTCTTCAAGGAGCTCGCGCTGCTTAGCTGTCAGATTCACTGGCGTTTCAACGGAAACTCGGCACAGCAAATCTCCCTGAGCACCGCCGCGAACCGGCTTCACGCCCTTGGCTCGAACCCGAAACAGCTTGCCAGTCTGAGTGCCATCCGGAATCTTCAACTTGACTCGTCCGTCGAGCGTTGGCACTTCCAACTCACCGCCCAAAGCTGCGTCGGTGAATGAAATCGGCACTTCGCAATACAGATCTTTCCCGTCACGGGTAAAGATTCGATGGTCTTTCACATTGACCTGAACGTACAAATCACCAGCCGGGCCGCCACTGACACCCGCTTCTCCTTCGCCTGATAGACGAACGCGATCTCCAGTATCCACACCTGCTGGAATCTTCACAGACAGTGTTTTTGTCTCTTCCTTGCGGCCTTGCCCTCGGCAATCACCACAAGGATCGGTGATGACCTTGCCTTGTCCATGACAGCGTGGACAGGTTTGCTGAATCGCAAAGAAGCCCTGCTGCATCCGCACCTGACCCTGGCCATTACAGGTCTGACAGGTTTTCGGTGAGGAACCTGGCTTGGCGCCACTACCCCGGCAGGTATCGCATTCGGCAAGGCGCGGGACACGAATTGTCTTTTCGATGCCAAAAACGGCTTCTTCAAGAGTTAAATCAAGGGTATATCGAAGATCACTACCGCGTTGGACGGACGATCGCCCGCCGCCCCCAGGCCCAGCACCGCCGAAAATATCACCAAACACGTCACCGAAAATGTCAGAGAAGCTCGCCCCACCAGCTTGGAAGCCGCCACCGGGGCCGCCCATTCCACCTTCAAACGCATCATGTCCGTACCGATCGTAAGCTGCTCGCTTCTCAGCGTCAGATAACACTTCGTAGGCTTCAGATAACTCTTTGAACTTCGCCTCAGCCTCGGCATCACCCGGATTACGGTCCGGGTGACACTTCATCGCCAAGCGACGATAGGCTTTCTTGAGATCCCCTTCGGAAACATCAGAAGAGACTCCAAGAATCTCGTAGTAATCACGCTTGGCCACTCAGCCCTCCTTCCCTGAGACGTGAGTCATTCGACTCACTTTTTCTCGTCATCCTTAACTTCTTCGAACTCCGCATCAACAACATCGTCATCGGATTGAGATGCACCCTCATCGGCATTCGAATCGGTCGCACCTGCATCTGCTGCGGCATACAGTTTTTCAGCAATTTTCGCCGATGCCTCGGTCAACACCGTTGTCTTGGCCGTGATCGCGTCTTTGTCATCTGACTTTAACGCCTCTTCCAATTCGGCAATCGCCGCTTCCACTGGTGCTTTTTCGTCATCAGTTAACTTATCACCGGCCTCTGCCATCGACTTTTTAGTCGCGTGAATCATGCCATCCGCCGTGTTCCGTGCACTGATGAGCTCTTCAAACTTCTTATCTGCATCCGCATTCGCTTCCGCATCCTTGACCATCTTTTCGATTTCTTCATCGGAGAGGCCTGAAGATGCCTTAATGACAATCGACTGCTCTTTACCCGTCGCTTTGTCCTTCGCTGACACGTTCAAGATACCGTTTGCGTCAATATCAAAGGCGACCTCGATTTGAGGCATGCCACGTGGTGACGGCGGGATATCTGCCAGATCAAACCGACCCAACGATTTGTTTTGCCCTGCTTGCTTCCGCTCACCTTGCAATACATGGATCGTCACAGCTGTCTGGTTATCTTCCGCGGTTGAAAACACTTGCGTCTTCTTGGTTGGAATCGTTGTATTTTTCTCGATGAGCGCTGTCATGACACCACCCATAGTTTCGATACCAAGCGATAACGGCGTCACATCCAACAGTAAGACGTCTTTCACATCACCGGCTAACACAGCACCTTGGATCGATGCACCCATCGCCACCGCTTCATCGGGATTCACGTCTCGGCGCGGTTCTTTGTTGAAGAAGGCTTTGACTTTTTCCTGCACCAACGGCATCCGCGTCTGACCACCAACTAAGATCACATCATTGATCTCAGATGCCGAATGACCAGCGTCTTCCAGTGCCATCTTGAGCGGAGCTAACGTCCGTTCAACCAAATCCTCGACCAAAGATTCAAGCTTCGCGCGCGTCAATTTTACATTTAGGTGCTTCGGACCACTGGCATCTGCCGTGATGTAAGGCAGGTTTACGTCCGTTTGTTGACTAGACGATAATTCGATCTTTGCTTTCTCTGCAGCCTCTTTCAACCGTTGCATTGCGAGAGGATCGCCTTTGAGATCCATTCCTTGATCTTTCTGGAAAGACTCCGCCAGATAATCAATCACACGCAGGTCAAAATCTTCACCGCCTAAGAAGGTATCACCGTTCGTTGAAAGCACTTCAAACTGATGCTCACCGTCGACTTCGGCAATTTCAATAATTGAAATATCGAAGGTACCGCCGCCTAAGTCATAGACCGCAATCACGGAGTCACCACGCGACTGATCCATCCCGTAAGCAAGCGCTGCCGCTGTGGGCTCATTGATGATCCGCTTCACATCTAAACCAGCAATCTTACCGGCATCCTTGGTCGCCTGACGCTGGCTGTCATTGAAGTAAGCAGGAACGGTAATGACGGCTTCGGTGACTGGCTCGCCGAGGTAATCTTCGGCAGTCTTTTTCATCTTTTTCAAGATTTCAGCTGAGACTTGTGGTGGCGCGAGCTTGTCACCCTTCACCTCAACCCAGGCATCACCATTATCGGCACCAACAATTTTGTAGGGCACCATTTTGATGTCTTTTTGAACAACGTCATCGCTGAATTTGCGGCCAATGAGGCGCTTCACAGCATAAACAGTGTTATCTGGGTTGGTCACTGACTGACGCTTTGCTGGCTGACCCACCAACGTTTCATCATCGGTATAGGCGATGATTGAGGGCGTGGTGCGATCGCCTTCTGCATTTTCAATCACACGTGGCTTGCCGCCTTCCAGCACCGCCACGCAAGAATTTGTTGTCCCAAGATCGATTCCTATGATCTTTCCCATGGTTTTTCCTCTCTGTTCATCCATGTCCGGATAGCCGGATAACTTCATTCGTTTATTGCGGTTTTTTGGCCGCGTTCAAGTGGTTAATTCGTAGAAGGCTTCGTCACGACAACCATCGCCGCGCGAATCACTCTCCCTTCGAGCTTGTAACCTTTTTGCATCACTGCCATCACGGAGTTTGGCTCATGCTCAGCCGATTCCACCATGCTCATGGCTTGATGCTCCTGTGGGTTAAATGTCTCTCCCACCGGATCAATCGATTCAACACCGTGCTTTGATGCAGTATCTAAAAGCAACTTGTGGGTCATTTGAGTCCCTTCGAGCATGGCTGCATCGAACCCTTCAGTGGTCTCGGCCAATTCCAGCGCGCGATCCATGGAATCAAGCACTGCCAAGAGATCTTTGACAAACTTCTCGACTGCATATTTGTGGGCATTCTCAACATCCCGCTCGGCGCGACGACGCACGTTCTGCAGATCAGCTTGGCTGCGAAGTAACGCTTCTCTGAGTTCTTCAACCTGGGTTTCAAGACTGGCGCTATCGCCATCATCGGCGCTCGCATCCTGCTCTGAATCCTCGGGATCGGGCGAATCGAGGTCCACATTGGCCTCATCCATCGTTGTCTCTTCAGGTGCTTCAGACGCATCCACTGTGTCTTTCATGACGTCGTCATGTGATGGTGATTTTTCGTCAGCCATAATCTCCTCCTTGTTTCACCCAAGAGTGAGCTACACTCTCTACGGATACGCATGTATAAGGTCATATCCTCGAGTTTCAACAGACAAACAAATGCTCTTACAACTGAATGTTCAAAATTTAGCGACTTTAGCCTCTGTCGATCTTGAGCTCACCGGCGGTTGTATCGCCGTCACCGGAGATACCGGTGCAGGCAAATCCTTGATCCTCGATGCCTTGGAACTGGCTCTCGGCGCTCGCGCAGACACCGGACTTGTTCGCGCCGGCACCGACCGCGCCCAAATCATCGCTGAATTTGATATTTCTCGATTACCCTCTGCGAAGGCTTGGTTAACAGAGAATGAGCTCGACCAAGATCACGAACTGGTCTTGCGCCGCACATTAACCTCTGAAGGTCGCTCCAAGGCTTACGTGAACGGCACACCTGTTTCAACCTCGCAGCTCAAAGAGCTCTCCGAACAGTTGGTCCTGATGCACACACAGCATGCCAACCAAAAGCTATTGCAAACCAAGCATCAATTAGCGTTACTCGATGAGTTTGCTGACCACGGCCTGGCACGCAACGCATTTCAGACAGCTTACCGTGATTGGGTTGAAACCCAAGCGGCACTGGATCTGTTGAAAACAGATGCGTCCAAGGCAGACGCTGAACGTGAGCTTCTGGGGTTTCAAGTTGACGAACTCAATACCTTTGACCTGCAAGAGGGCGAATTTGAACAACTCGATCAAGAGCAGCGACAGCTGGCTTCAGGCGATACATTCCTTCGCATCACCGAACACACACTGGCCATTTTGGCTGGCGATGAAACGGGTGGGTTAATCAGCCATGCAGAGCGCCTGGCAGCCGATATCAGCCAAATCACCAATGGCCATTCCGGACTGCAAAATGCAGCTGATTTATTGGATCAAGCGTCGATTGCGCTCACCGAAGCACGTCACGAAATTCAACATGCGCACGATCAATTTGATCTCGATCCTGAGCGCTTGCAATTCGTTGAGGACCGCTTAGCGCAGGTCTTTCAACTGGCTAGAAAACATAAAGTTGAGCCAGACGAGTTGGTCTCTCATCATCAACGCTTAGTGGCACGACTGACGGGTATCGCTGAGGCTAACGATCGCATTCCGATACTCGAACAAGAGGCTTTAGAACGTGAGGCAGTTGCCAGTGAGAAAGCAACCGAGCTCACTCGCGTGCGCACGATCGCGGCCCAACAGTTATCGGATGAGGTCACCGCCAATTTTCCCGGCCTTGGAATGGAGCATGCCAAGCTTGACATTCAACTCACTCCCAATGATTCGTTAACAGCCACTGGAGCTGAGTCACTGCAATTCTTTTTCCAACCGAATCCAGGTCAACAAGGTGGCGCCTTGTCAAAAATTGCATCTGGGGGCGAACTCTCCCGCGTCAGCCTCGCCATTCAGGTGATCACTGCGACACGGCTTGCAACCCCAATGTTGGTGTTTGATGAAGTCGATGTGGGGATCGGAGGAAAAACGGCCGCTAAGGTGGGAGAGCTTCTCACCGAGCTCGCTAACAATGCGCAAGTGCTTGTCGTGACGCATCAACCACAAGTTGCCGGTCAAGCCGATCAGCACCTACACGTCCAGAAACAATCCGATGCTGATGTCACGATCTCGGAGGCCAGGTTGTTGACTCGAGCCGAACGGATCGACGAAATCGCGCGCATGCTCGGAGGGCATACAATCACTGAGAGCACTCGACAAGCTGCCGCTGAGTTACTCCGGGATTAGACCCCGATCAACTGACTCGCTGCCCAGTAGTACAGCGGGATTCCGACGATGATGTTGAAGGGGAAGGTCAACCCAAGCGACAAACCCAAATACAAACTGGGGTTGGATTCCGGAAGCGCATGTTTTAAGACCGCTGGAACTGCAATATAAGATGCGGATCCGGCAAGCACTGCCAACAAGGTCGCATTGGCAACGGACAGCCCGCTCACCGATGCTAACAGGAGTGCGATCGAGGCGTGCACCATGGGTGCCAGAATCCCATAAAACGCGAGCCGCTTCGGCACATCTTTCAGATCAGTCAGTCGTTTTGCCGTCGCAACACCCATATCCAGTAAAAAGAACGCGAGCATGCCTTTGAAAATCATCCCGGTGAATGGATCCATGATGGTTTCCCCAGAGGCACCGGTCACCAAGCCAATCACCATGGCTCCAAGAAGGAGTATCTGAGCTCCTTCAGTGAAAGACTCTTTTAAGACCACCAAGAATCCTTGATGCTCCTGACGCGCCTCTTGGCTTCGATACAGATTCGCCACCAGGATCGCAAAGATAATGGCCGGCGACTCCATCAGTGCCATCGCCGCTGCCATGTGACCGCCATAGGCGAGTCCATTGGTTTCTAAAAACTGTGTGGCCGTAATAAAAGTCACCGCCGACACCGACCCATAAGTGGCAGCGATTGCGAGTGCATCAAGCGGATTAATGACGCGTTTCAAGAACACAAAGCTCATCAACGGAATCAGTAATGCGAGGCCCACGGCAAACACTAGATCTCGCAAAATCGCCGGGTTAAACCCGCTTTCGGCCAACGAGAAACCGCCTTTGAGACCGAGTGCCATGAGCAAATACAAAGATAAGAATCGCGCGATCGCACTTGGGATCTCTAAATTCGAGCGAACGAGCCCTGCAAATAAACCCAACACGAAAAATAAGACGCTCGGGTCCAACAACGGACTTGAGCTCATGATTTTTTAACCGAGCATTCCGGACAAGTCACATAAATGATATGCGTGTGATCGACAATGTCGCAGCCATGGTCAGCGGCAATTTTTTCCTGCAACGCCTCGATCTCCGGGCTGACATATTCAATGACCCGATGACATCGGACACAGACCATATGATCATGATGGTCATCAGGCTTTAGCTCAAACACGCTGGTCGTCGCATCAAACTGGTGACGCTCGACAAGACCCGCCTCCTCAAACTGAGTCAACACCCGATAAATCGTCGCCAAGTTCACATCCACTCCGGACTCATGCAGTTTCCGGTAAACCACTTCAGCCGACATATGCTCTCCCTCATTCGACAGCAACAGCTGCAGAACGTGAATGCGTGGAAGCGTTGCTTTTAAGCCCGCTTTTTTTAATTCATCGGTTTCGTATTGCATGATCAATGGACTCACTCGCCTAGCATCTTTATCATTCTGCCAAGAATTTCCTTAGGAAGATATTGATGCGACTGATTTCGATTCACGTTCTTGTTGCCAGTTTACTGCTCGTTGGCTGCAGTTTCCCCGGCGTTCACAAAAACCCAGTCAAGCAGGGCAACCAATTAATTCCTGAGCGCGTCGAGCGCTTAGAAGCAGGGATGACTCGTGATCAGGTGCAATTTCTGCTGGGCTCGCCGATTACCGTCAACACCTTCAACCCCAATCGTTGGATCTACCTTGAGCGGATTGATTTCGACGGTGAAGTGCAACAAAACACCTATCTCATTGTGAATTTTAAGAACGATCTCGTTTCTGAGATTCAGCGCGAGTCCGGCGGCTCTCCTTCGGATCCACTAACAAAGATCGATACAACTCCACCCGATCGCCAGGATGAAGGATCGTGGTGGTGGCCGTTTTAACACGGACACCAAAGATCCCCATCGGAATCGTATCGAGGTCAATGTCAGGAAATTGATTGGCCAATCCTGATTGGACGGCAGCCTCAAACACCGTTGTCCCGTCCGGGACATCAAGCTCGACAATCGATTGCTGATCGGGCGTTGCGTAAACGACCTGGATCTTCATGATCTAACGTCCATAAAGTTCATCGGCACGGTCGCAGAATGCGTCCACCAGACTGCCGGCAATCTGCGAAAACACCGCGCCGATCGCCATGGCAATGAAACGTCCTGAAAACTCAAATTCGAGCTCAAGACTGACGCGACATGCGTCACCACCCACAGATTCAAATCGCCAATGGCCGCCGAGAGACTTAAACGGACCCTCAACTAAAGAGAGATCGATGCGGCTTGGTGGGGTGAGGGTATTTCGAGTGGTGAACGCTTGACGAATACTGCCTTTTTGAATCGAGAGTTCGCCAACGATCGCCGATCCGCTGGCCTCAAGCACCCGAGCAGCACCGCACCAAGGCAAAAATTCAGGGTAACGAGCAAAGTCATTGACCAAGTCAAACATTTGCTCTGGAGTGTGCGAGACTAAGGCTGTTCTCGTAATTTTAGGCATCAATTCCTCAATTGCCGTTTGACGAATCGGCAAATATACGTAAAGTCGCCCGCCATGGCCAAGAAATCAAACAGTAGTAACAACCAAATCGCTCAAAACAAGCGAGCACGATTTGACTACCATATCGATGAAACATTTGAGGCGGGTCTGCAGCTGCATGGCTGGGAAGTGAAATCGATCCGTGCGGGCAAAGCCAATTTGAGTGACACCTATGTGATCATCCGAAACGGCGAAGCATTTCTGCTGAATTCTCAAATTACTCCATTAGAATCGGCATCCACTCACGTGATCGCAGATCCAATCCGGACTCGAAAATTATTGCTCCACAAAAAGGAATTAGCGACCATTCATGGCGCCTTGAGCCAAAAGGGGCATGCGTGTGTGCCGCTTGAAATGTATTGGAAAGGGCCACTTGTGAAAATCAAGATTGGTCTGGCTCGCGGGAAGAAGCAACACGATAAGCGCGACACCATTCGCGATCGGGAATGGAATATTGAAAAGCAGCGCGCGGTCCGCCATCGAGTGCGCTAATGACCGAGGCTGACTGGCTCAAGTTAGCCCTTCTTTGCCTTGCTGGTGCGGCCTCTCCTGGACTTTCCTGGCTATTGATCCTCTCGATGTCTGCATCAAAAGGTACACGGGTCGGAATCAGTGGTGCACTGGGTCATGGACTCGGGATTACCGCGTTCGCATTAATCACAGTCTTTGGGCTATCTGCGCTTCTGATCGCAATGCCAAAACTGACGTCCGCTCTGACGCTTCTTGGCATTGGGTTACTGGTGTTTTTTGGGTACCAGCTAGTCACGGCTGGAAAATCGCCTCTCCCTGAGGGCCTCACGACTCGTGGTGGATTCATCGCCGGCTTTTCGATTGCCATCGTGAACCCAAAAGTTCTTGTGTTTTTTCTGGCGGTATTTGGACCGTTCGTCGACCCCACTCATCCGACGTCGACGCAGATGCTAATGGGACTTCTCGCCGGTGGCATCGATGCGGGGGTTTATCTGGGTGTCGCTATCGCTGGCTCCACCCTCAAGACACTCCTCAATGAAGCTCGGATTCAGCGGATGAATCAACTGATCGGAGCATTACTTTTCATGTCAGGTCTTTGGATTCTTGGCAAAGAGATTTCATCTTTCGTTTAAAAGGCGCATACTTCTTGGTTCGGGGACGATATGGATTCGACGCCGGTTACAAAACCAAATGTGCATGCCGAGCAGTTCTACAGTGCTCGTAAACCCAACTGTGGACTCGTTAGCTATAACTGCCAACGACGAAAACTACGCTCTAGCAGCATAAGCTAGACCCTGGGTGGGGATCGTCTCTGGTCCTTATCAACAGGGTTCGAAACAGAGACTCGCTTCAACGCTGTGTTCGGGGTTGAGAAGCTAAACTTTGAACTGAACTCGGAATGGTGATCCCTGTGCGTTGGGAGATCCAGACTTAAATTCAAAAACGCGACTAAGCATGTAGAGCGTTTGGCAGCGGACTGACGGACGCGGGTTCAAATCCCGCCGTCTCCACCACCATTGAAAGGTCAACCATCATCGGTTGGCCTTTTTATTTGGCCCTTGATGACGATCCACCCGTTCAATCTCAAGCCCAGGTATGCCTACAATAGATCCTGCGTGGGACATCGGTCGTTCTCCATTAGCTGTTTGTTCGCAAAACTCAGTCTAATGAATGATCGATGTCCCCCGTTAATGATGAAGAGCCACATTGTGTCGAAACTTTTGACCCAACCAAGCCAGCGGAACCACTCATGAATCAAATCCAAACTTTTATCGAACGTCTCCGTTCGAATGCTGACTCTGTGACGTTCGCCGAAGTCATTGATCTGATTGATACCTACTACCATCACACCCCAACTGCGTTCAGTAATGGGTCAGTAATCAATCAGGCGGGAGAAAATCAGGGCTCGGCCAAAGTCTTATCATTTGCCCGCCTCCATGGACTCACTGAACAAGAGACCCTCCACTGTTTTGCTGAGCATTGGCGTTCGGTGCGTTCAAACCCCGAT
Organism: Litorivicinus sp.; assembly: GCA_009886945.1. GTDB lineage: Bacteria > Pseudomonadota > Gammaproteobacteria > Pseudomonadales > Litorivicinaceae > HIMB30. The sequence continues at coordinate 3,690 of QXYM01000078.1, read as the reverse complement.
GGCTCGGATCATCAAAACATTCGGCAATTCATGCAAAATGGGTGGAATGGTCTCCAACTCTCTGAGGCCTGCCTAACGATCAAGGGCGGCTGATACTCTCACCCTCTACCCCAAAACACGCTGACTGACATCAAGGAAAACGAATGGAATCGAACCCGTCTTGCCCGCATTGCAACCAAACAACAACCTATACCGATACAACTGCCTGGTTTTGCGCAGACTGTGGGCATGAATGGCAAGAGGAAGAAGCCTCCAACGAGACCAGGGAGCCGACCGCTCGCGATGCTAATGGGACAGTATTACGCGATGGCGACACAGTGACATTGATCAAGGATTTGAAAGTACGCGGCACCTCTTCTGTGCTCAAAATGGGAACCAAAATCAAACAGATCCGAATCGTCGATGGTGATCATGATATCGATTGCAAAACCGACCTTGGACCGATGATGCTGAAAAGTGAATTTTTGAAGAAATCATAAAATGAAAATTGCTTCCATTTTTTGGAAGCCGCGATGTTTTTATGCTACCTTTCGCGCTTTGATAATTCCCGACAGATCATTTGCGGAGAGATGAAATGACAGATCGCATTGCGTGCGGCGGCCTTCAAGTGGCTCCCGAGCTTTACCGATTCATTAACGACGAAGCCATCCCAGGTACAGGACTTGAGGCGGACCAGTTTTGGGCTGGCGTGGATCAACTGGTCCATGAACTGGCCCCAATCAATCGTGAACTGGTGGCAAAACGCGATGTTCTCCAAGAAAAAATTGATGCCTATCACAAGGCACGTCAAGGCCAGCCTCACGACGCTGCCGAATACAAAGCGTTTCTCGAAGACATCGGTTATCTGTTACCTGAACCACAAAATGTGTCGATTACAACAGAGAACGTTGACCCAGAAGTTGCCACCATCGCAGGGCCCCAACTGGTCGTCCCTGTCATGAATGCACGGTATGCATTGAATGCAGCCAATGCCCGCTGGGGAAGCCTTTACGACGCGCTGTATGGGACTGACGTGATTTCGAATGATGGTGACGCATCACCTGGGTTTGAGTACAACCCGATTCGTGGCGAAAAGGTCATCGCATTTGCCAAACACTTTCTTGATCAAAATTTTGGTCTCGATAGCGGGACGCATGCCGATGCAACCTCATACAAAATTATTGATGGCGCGCTCAAGGTCAATCTTCCGACTGGATTGGTGGGGTTACAACATCCTGACAAATTCGTTGGCTATCGGGGTGATAGCAGTGCACCGACAGTGGTGGTCTTAAAAAATCACGGTCTTCACGTGGAGCTTCAGTTTGATAAAGCACGGCCTGTCGGAAACGCAGATCCAGCGGGGATCGCAGACATCCTCATGGAGTCTGCCTTAACGACCATCATGGACTGTGAAGATTCCGTCGCCGCAGTCGATGCTGAAGATAAAGTCGTGGTGTATAAAAATTGGCTTGGCCTCATGAAAGGCGACCTGACGGAGTCTGTTTTTAAGAACAATAAAAACTTGGTCAGAAAGCTCAATGAAGATCGCACCTATCAGGGCCCCCATGGATCAACATTGACTCTTCCAGGACGCGCATTGATGTTCGTTCGTAATGTTGGCCACTTAATGACTAATGAAGCAATCTTGGATCAAGACGGCAACGAAGTGCCTGAAGGGATTCTCGACGGTATTTTTACCACCATGATTGCCATTCATGATTTAAAACGGACAGAAAACAAGAACTCTCGGGCCGGCTCTGTCTACATTGTGAAGCCAAAAATGCACGGCCCCGAAGAAGTGGCATTTGCCAATCGTTTGTTTGGCGCGATTGAAGACCTCCTTGGGCTTCCGCGTCATACCGTCAAAATGGGCATCATGGATGAAGAGCGTCGCACCACAGTCAACCTGAAAGCCTGCATCAATGCAGCCGCCGAGCGCGTGGTCTTCATCAATACCGGGTTCTTGGATCGGACAGGGGATGAGATGCATACCTCAATGCATGCCGGACCCATGATTCGCAAGGTCCACATGAAAAAAGCGACCTGGATCAATGCCTACGAAAACTGGAACGTCGACATCGGTCTTGAATGTGGACTTCAAGGGAGAGCTCAGATTGGTAAAGGCATGTGGGCGATGCCCGATCAAATGGGCGCAATGGTCGAACAGAAAATTGCGCACCCGAAGTCTGGTGCCAATACAGCCTGGGTACCATCACCAACGGCCGCCACATTGCACGCCTTACACTATCATCAAGTGGATGTTTTCGACGTACAAAATACGCTGAAAGGAAAGCGCCGCAACACCGTTGACGAGATTCTCGACATCCCATTGCGCGCAGATCCGAATTGGTCACCAGAAGTGATTCAGGCTGAACTTGATAACAATGCCCAAGGCATTTTGGGTTACGTCGTTCGATGGGTTGATCAAGGGGTTGGCTGCTCCAAAGTTCCGGACATTAATAACGTCGGCTTAATGGAAGATCGTGCAACGCTTCGGATCAGCTCCCAGCATATCGCCAATTGGCTCACGCACGGAATCACCAACGAAACACAAGTCCGCGAGACCATGGAACGGATGGCGAAAGTGGTCGATGGACAAAATGCCGGAGACCCAGCTTATCATCCAATGGCGCCTGACTTTGACCAATCCATTGCGTTTCAGGCCGCACTGGATCTCGTCTTGAAAGGCGTTGATCAGCCCAATGGCTATACGGAACCGGTCTTACACCGCCGCCGCCTAGAGCTGAAGCAAAAGGCTTAACAAGGCTTGACACACCCTCCGGTAAGCGCATATTTATCTCATCGCGTGTCGCCGGAGGGATCCATGCTGAGAACAATCATCATCTGCTGTTTCATCGCGCTGTCATCTCTGACATCTCCAGCAATTCAGTCAGCTGAAACTCCAGAGCCAGTGCAACAAGTCACGAATTTTGATTCCTTTGAATTACCGCCATGGTTCAAAGTCAGTTTCCTGGATCTTTCTGAAGACAACCTCGAAGCCACAGATGCCAACAAACATTTAGTGGTCTTTTTTTGGCAAGACTTCTGCGCATATTGCAAAAACACCATTGAAAAAAACCTGACGCAACAATCCATCCGGGACGTCTTTGACCAGCATTTCGATGTGGTCGCACTCAATATCTGGGGCGATAAAGAGGTCTACGGTCTGGATGGCGAAGCCACAACGGAAAAAGAGATCGCTCGAGCACTGGATGTCCAATTCACCCCGACCATCATTTTTTTTAGTGCAGACGGAAAACCCGTGCTGCGCTTAAACGGCTATGTCTCGCCAAATGAAATGCAAGTCGCACTCAACTATGTCAAAACGAAGACTTACGAATCACAAAGCATTTTCGAGTATTTGGCTGCGAACCAACCGCGAGCGGTCAATGCCTCACTCAACACCCAGCCATTTATCCAAAATGACACGAATCTCAGTGCCAAAGGCAAACCAAAGGCGGTGTTATTTGAGCAAACGAACTGTCCAGATTGCGATACGTTTCATCGGTGCGTGCTTTCCCTTGACGCTGTCCGAGAACGCTTTGAACCCTTCCACACGGTTCAACTCGATATGTGGTCCAAAACGCCGGTCACGACGCCGTCGGGGACCGTGAAAGCCGCCCGTGACTATGCGCGCGACATCAACGTGCTTTACGCGCCAAGCTTGATCTTATTCGATGCCGATGGAACTGAAATCATCCGCGTGGAATC
>QXYM01000077.1 GCA_009886945.1 Litorivicinus sp. | reverse complement strand
GCGATACGACGCTGATCGTTATCAAAGCGAGCGCCCGGATGCTTTGATGGATTTGCAATACGGACCAGACCCTCGTCATCGATTGGACGTATTTCCGGCGATTGGACAGGAAGCAGGCGAGTCGTCACCGCTTGCGATTGTGATTCATGGGGGATATTGGCAGGCGCTCGATAAAGCCGACAATCGGCATGTGTGTCGAAGTCTTTGTGATGCTGGCTGGACGGTTGCCCTGTTGAACTATCGGTTGTGCCCAGCAGTCAATATCGGTGACATTTGTGACGATGTCGAGGCGGCCACTCATTGGTTGGTGCACAAGCAACAGGAATGGAGGCTCGATTGCACGGATATCGCGGTGATTGGGCATTCTGCTGGCGCGCACTTAGCGGCAATGTTGGCCTGTCGAATCGCTGAGCCTCTGCACGCCTTGGGTGCACGGATCGGATCCTTAGCCTTGGTCTCAGGGGTGTTTGCGCTTGAATGTATCATCGGCACTCGGATGAATGAACGGTTATCGCTGGATCCCTCGACTGCCAATCGATGGAGTCCGAATCGATATGATCCACCGCGAGCGATTCGCGTTGACTCAACGGTTGGAGAGCGAGAAACCCGCGGGTTTTTCGACCAACAACGCTGCTTGGCTGACGCCTGGCGTTCTAAAGTGGATTGGTCTGCGGGCTCAATACCCGATGCGGATCATTTACACATTTGGTCACAACTCGCCGATCCGGCGAGTCCGATGGCTCAACGCTTAGTGGCTCACTTAGGCTCTAAGACCTAAGGGCAGCCCGTTGAAAAGAGCGCTGCTGATTCTTATCAACCAACACAAGACATCAGTGGGTCGAGAACAAGCGAGAGGACAATGCATCGAGCGTTAATCGTCATTGGGTTGGTCCTTGGATTATTGATTGCCTATCAGATTGCCAATCCCTATCGTCCTCAGGCGTGCCACTTTTGGGACAACGGTGATTTGTGTTGCTGGCTCTTGTGTCGTTAGGGATGCAACTGACTGCGATGCTCTGTATCCTTGCCCACTTCGTCATCCTCCCCAACAAATGAGTTTGCTGTGTCATACGCGTTAGAAATTAATGGACTAAAAAAGACCTACGACAACGGATTTGAAGCCTTAAAAGGCATCGATCTGGCTGTTGAGACCGGTGATTTTTTCGCACTCTTGGGCCCGAATGGTGCTGGCAAAAGTACCACGATTGGAATTCTGTGTTCTCTGGTGAACAAGTCCTCAGGGTCAGTCAAGGTGATGGGCTATGACATCGATACAGATTTTGGCATGGCTAAACGTCGACTCGGTGTGGTTCCGCAGGAATTTAACTTTAATCAGTTTGAGAAGACCGAGAATATTCTGATCAATACAGCAGGCTACTATGGGATCCCGCGAGATCAGGCAATGCCTCGAATTGAGCATTACCTCAAGCGACTCGGTCTTTGGGATAAGCGCGATAATCCCTCTCGAGCTTTGTCCGGTGGGATGAAGCGCAGACTCCTGATCGCACGAGCGCTAGTACACCAACCGGATCTGTTAATTCTGGATGAGCCAACCGCGGGTGTTGATATTGAACTCCGTCGTGGGATGTGGGATTTCTTAACCGAGATCAATAGTCAAGGCACGACCATTATTTTAACCACGCACTACTTAGAGGAAGCCGAGGCGCTCTGTCGAAATGTCTCGATCATCAACCAAGGTGAAATTATTGTTCACTCATCCACCAGAGATTTACTGGCCACCCTCCATACCGTGACCTTTGTCTGCGATCTCGCCTCACCGGTGCAATCTGTGCCAACGATTGATGGATATGAATGCGTGCTCGCCGATCCCATGACCTTGGAAGTGGAAGTCGATAAGGGTCAGTCATTGAACGAGGTGTTTGCTGCATTATCGGCACATGAGGTTTCTGTGATTTCGATGCGAACCAAGACCAACCGGCTGGAAGAGCTATTTGTCTCAATGACCTCTGGAGGCGCACGATGAGTTTGGCGAATTACGAAGAGAAGGCGACTGATTTCGGGAATCCCAACTGGGTGGCGTATCAGACCATTGTGCGGACTGAGATTCGACGGTTTACACGAATTTGGGTGCAAACCATGATCCCGCCTGCGATCACCATGACGCTGTATTTTATTATCTTTGGAAGCCTGATTGGTCGTCGGATCGGCGAGATGGGTGGCTTTGATTACATGGCCTATATTGTCCCTGGGTTGATTATGATGAGTGTCATTACTAACTCTTACGCCAATGTGTCGAGCTCATTTTTTGGCTCGAAATTTGGACGGTTTGTCGAGGAGATGTTGGTCTCTCCGATTTCTAATCAAACCATTTTGCTGGGGTATGTGACAGGCGGTGTTGCCCGGGCGGTGTCTGTGGGCATCATCGTGACAATTTTGTCGCTCTTTTTTACGCATTTGGCGATCCACAATATTTTTGCAGTGGTCTCGATCACCTTGTTGACCGCCGTGCTGTTTTCACTCTTAGGCTTTATTAACGGAGTATATGCGAAGCGATT
>QXYM01000076.1:3151-4783 GCA_009886945.1 Litorivicinus sp. | reverse complement strand
TAAGTCATGAGTATAACCAACCGCTGGCAGCCATTGGTACTTACGCAGAAAACGCAGAAAAGTTTCTGGAGCTCGAGAAGCCAGATAGGGCAACCGAAAACCTCGGATTGATTCGTCAGCAAGTCGAGCGCATGGGGGCGTTATCGCGAACATTACTTGGGTTTGCGAGAAAGCCGGAAAGTGAATTACATCCGGTCTCTTTGCTAGCAGTCATTGATGAGTCGGTGTTGCTGTGTTCACCGCGAGCGCGAAAAGCGACGGTCGAATTGCAGATTGAAAAGGCTAGTCATGAACTCATGGTATTGGGAGGGAAAATCCGACTCACTCAAGTATTTGTGAATTTAATCACGAATGCGATTGACGCAACGGCGAGCAAAGATGATGGGTTCGTTAGACTTCGTGTTGTGGAGGCACAGCATGAAATCGAGGTGGAAGTTGCCGATAATGGTCCAGGCATTGATCCTGACATTGCCGAGCAGATTTTTGAGCCATTTTTCACGACAAAAGAAGCGGGTGTTGGTTTGGGCATTGGGTTGTCCATCGTCTCAGATCTTGTTCATGAGTTTGGTGGCCGTATTTCAGTCTCAGCGTCTGATCTTGGAGGCGCTTCATTTCGAGTATCCTTAGCAACTATGAATCAAGAGATTGGTGCATGAATCAGCCTTCTATTTTATTACTTGATGACGATGCCGATCTTCGACATGCCGTTTCACAAGGCCTCGAATTGGAAGGTCACGAGGTCGCGGTATTCGAGGACCCAATGGCGGCATTGAGTAACGTATCTCGGGATGATTATTCGGTGATCGTCTCGGACATTATGATGCCTAAAATGGACGGGTTCGATGTTCTTTCTCGAGTGATGGATATAGATCCTGTGATCCCGGTGATATTGATTACAGGTCACGGCGATGTGCCGCTCGCCGTCAAAGCGATGAAAAGTGGTGCCTACGACTTCATAGAAAAGCCCTTTACGGTGCAAAAGCTCGCCGCCGTCGTTGAAAGAGCTTTCGAAAAACGACGACTGGTTCTTGAAAATCGAAGACTTCGAGAAACGCTGGGTGAAGTGACGGATTTGTCTGCTCGCCTTGTTGGTCGAGCGCCCTCGATCGAGATCATTCGTTCGCAGATATTGGCGCTTGCTGATGCTGAGGTTGACGTTCTTGTACTCGGTGAGACGGGAACAGGTAAGGAAGTCGTCGCGCGAGCGCTCCACGATTTCAGTTCGCGAAAAAAGTTACCCTTTGTTGCGCTCAACTGTGCGGCTTTACCGAAAGACATTATTGAGTCCGAATTATTTGGCCACGAAGCTGGCGCATTTACCGGGGCCAATAAATCCCGCGTAGGGAAGCTTGAATATGCCAACGGAGGGACGGTGTTTTTGGACGAAATCGAATCGATGCCGTTAGATGTTCAAGCGAAGTTACTTAGAGCCTTGGAAGAGAGAACTATCGTTCGGTTGGGATCGAATCATTCGATCCAACTGGATGTTCGATTTATTGCTGCAACCAAAGTGGATCTAGGTGAGAGCTCAGAGTCCGGTGGCTTTCGGCCAGATCTGTATTATCGTTTAAATGTTGTGTCACTTGAGATTCCAGCGTTACGTGACAGACAGGAAGATATTCCGTTGTTGTT
>QXYM01000076.1:0-3141 GCA_009886945.1 Litorivicinus sp. | reverse complement strand
GTTGTTCTTTCATCTCGCACGAGAAGCTCGTGGTAAATTTCGTCGGGAAATTCCACCTGTTTCGCCTGGTCTTGAGGCGGAGCTCGTCAATTACGACTGGCCGGGGAATGTCAGAGAATTGCGAAATACAGCTGATCGTTTTGTGTTGGGATTGTGGCGTGGGTTCGGTAGTCAGCAATCGGTTCAGGAAAGCACAACTGGAGATCTGTCAAGCCGAGTCCAGGCATTTGAGAAAAGTGTGATCGAGCGCGAAATTCAATCGCATAGTGGACAGTTGAAAGCGACTTATGAGTCCCTTGGTCTCTCGAGAAAAGGCTTATATGACAAAATGAAACGTTTGGGGATTCAAGTGAGTGGCGATGGGTCGGATTAAACCCATGGCCTTTTTTCTATGTGTAGATGACTACACATCACTCCGCTCTTCTTCAAACTAAAATTCGATAACTAGCTGAAATATTTATGATTGTAAACTATGGCATGTGTCGTGCTGTGGTTTCTTTGTTCGTTAGATCGAACTCTGGGAAACCAGGACGAAATAACTATAAACCTTCATGTCGGAGAAGATTATGAAAAAAATGTTAGGCGCTCTGTCTGCTGTCGCTTTTGCTATCGGTGCTTCTACTTCTTTCGCTGCCTGCGATGCTGGTGAGCGTGTTGTTAAATTGTCACACGTCACTGGTGGCACGACTCACCCCAAAGTTGTTGCTGCAAATAGCTTGGCTGAGCGTGTGAACAAAGAGCTCAATGGCAAAATGTGTGTTGAAGTCTATCCAAACAGCACGTTATTCGGTGATTCTAAAGAACTTGAAGCGTTGTTGCTTGGTGACGTTCAATTACTTGCACCGTCTCTGTCAAAGTTCGGTTCCTACACGAAAAAGTATGGGGTATTTGATCTTCCGTTCATCTTCAAAGATATGGATGCAGCGATGGCATTCACAGCATCGAAGGCTGGTAAGGATTTGCTGAACGCAATGGAAGATGTTGGTTTTGTTGGTTTGGGTTACTGGATGAGTGGTATGAAGTACTTCTCGGCCAACAAGCCACTGATTGCTCCAACCGATGCTAGTGGTCTTAAGTTCCGTGTCCAGAACTCTGACGTTGCGAAGGCAATGATCGCTGCGATGGGTGGTTCACCGCAACCAATGGCATTTGCTGAGGTTTACGGCGCGCTTCAGACTGGCGTTGTTGATGGCCAAGAAAATACTTGGTCAAACATCTACACGAAGAAGTTTTTTGAAGTTCAGGACAGCACGACACAGACAAGCCATCAATTGCTTGCGTATCTGTTCATGACGTCAAAAGAGTTCTTGGATAGCCTGGACGCCGATACACGCGCCAAGTTTATTCAGATCGCTGATGAGGTCACTGTCGCTGCAAATACGTCTGTGAAGCAGAAAGAAGAAGGCAACCGCAAGAACATTCTTGATGCGGGTGGAAAGATCAACGAATTGACTCCAGCTCAACGCAAGCAGTGGGTTGATGCGATGAAGCCAGTTTGGAAGCAGTTTGAGGACGAAATCGGTGCAGATATTATTGCTGCAGCCGCTGCGTCTTAATTGAATTTCTAAGCGTTCAAAAGGGGGATTTATCCCCCTTTTGTTTTGATTTCAAGAGGATTCTGAGATGTCCGGATATACGCCCCATTTGTTGCTATTAGGGATGGTAATCCTGTTCTTTATTTGGGAGAGATTTGCACCGAAAGCTGTCGACAAACTCGAAGACAATTTATTGGTTCTTCTCATGGTGTTATTGACTGTGGTTTCCTTCGGTCAGGTCATCGCCCGGTATGGTTTCAATACCGGATGGTCCGCCGCTCTTGAATTTACCATGGTGACATTCTCGTGGCTGATTTTGGTTGGCATGAGTTATGGCATCAAACGCAGCTCTCATTTGGGCGTTGATATTTTAGTGAAAGCGGTTCCAAAACCGATTGCCCGATGGTTGGCGATTTTTGGTGCGGGAACCGGTTTGATTTACGGATTGATTTTGCTTGATGCCTCCTGGCTTCAGGCAGTAGGCGTTGAAACTCGCTCTGGTGCCATTGAGTACTGGGCAAAAATGTACAAGATCAATATCGGCACTGAAGAACTCCGCTGGCCGGTCTGGGTCCAAGATACCTTTGATGTCAAAGACCGCGTTCAACGCTGGCTCGTATTGATCATCCTGCCGATTAGTCTGGCAATGCTGTCATTTCGAAGTCTTCAGGCAATGGTGCAAATCTATCGTGGTGAGCGTGACATGGTCATCGCTGGACACGAAGCCGAAGATCTTGTGAACGAAAACAAAGACGTTTTAAAGGACTAATTCAGTATGGAAACATTAATTCTCTTTGCCATGGTCCTTGGCTTTTTGTTTGTCGGTGTTCCGGTTGGACTATCTTTGGGGCTGTCATCGATTCTGTATGTCGCATTATTTACGACAGAATCCTTGTCTTCCGTTGCGATTTCGTTATTTGGTGTCGGTACCCACTACACCTTGCTTGCGATCCCGTTCTTTATTTTGGCCTCAAGTTTTATGTCCACCGGTGGAGTGGCCAAGCGCCTGATTCGGTTTGCGATCGCCTCGGTCGGCCACTTCCGTGGTGGTCTTGCGATGGCATCGGTACTCGCTTGCATGATGTTCGCAGCACTCTCAGGCTCTTCGCCAGCAACGGTTGTTGCGATTGGGACGATTGCGATCGCGGGTATGCGGCAGGTGGGTTACTCCAAAGAGTTTGCTTCAGGAATTATTGCCAACGCCGGTACGCTCGGGATTTTGATCCCACCCTCGATTGTCATGGTGGTTTATGCCGCATCGGTTGATGTATCAGTCGGACGGATGTTTCTTGCGGGCGTGATTCCAGGTGCTTTAGCTGGATTGATGTTAATGCTTGCGATCTACGTCGTGGCCCGATACAAAAATCTTCCCGCCGAAGAATGGAAAGGGATGGGTGAGCTGATCTCAGGCGGTAAAGATGCCTTCTGGGGGCTCTTCCTGATCGTAATCATCATGGGTGGAATTTACGGTGGGGTCTTTACACCCACCGAAGCGGCTGCAGCTGCAGCTGTTTATTCCGCATTTGTGGCGATTTTCATCTATCGCGATATGGGTCCATTTAAAGACGAGCCTTGGGTTCGTGAGTCAGATCGACCAGAAGCTGTC
>QXYM01000075.1 GCA_009886945.1 Litorivicinus sp. | reverse complement strand
GATTGGTTCTTTCCACGGGTGACTCGGATTGTCCATCATCAGATCAACAAAAACGGGGATCAATGACCCCAGAATTTCAGATCCATCTTTCACTTGCGCGCGATTAATCGCGCCCGACCATGTCGAGCCACCATGGATAATCTGATTACGCAGCACGTACAGTCGATCAAAGAGTTCGTTTAAAACTCGTTCGGTATCTTTATCAGCGAGCGCCAGCTTGGCTTTTTTCACCGATGCCTCAAGACGCTCGGCCCAATCATCATGGCCTTCGATGCCGTTTTGATGATTCCAAAAGGGGCCAAATACATACTGATTCTCGAGCACCAATCGAATCTCATGGGGGAATCGGGTCCAGACCAAATGGTAAATCCGATCGTCACGATCAAAGGATAACAGCGTACTCAAAAAGCTTTTAAAGCGCCCTTTCTCTGAAACGTGATAGGCAATCCCGATGTCTTGTGAATAAGCGGAATTAAATGCGATCCAGAGAAACACAAAGGCAGCATCGCGATCGTCATCCTCACGAGCTGCGCGCTGCAACCAACTAATGGCTCGATGCACTCGAAGTCCCAGACTGTCTCCAAAACCATCTCTTAACGCGCGCTGTCTGTCTTTCAGATTGTCCGCATCGGTTCGCGTGATCACATTCGCCTCCTCTGTTGTCAGAGAGAGTCTACCTTGTTGTCATGCAAACGGAGAGCGTCTGCATCATGGTGAAATGATAAACGCTGGGAATCTGGCACTTCGGCCTCGGCCGCGGTAGCGCAACATGCTGGGGATCACGAAGACGAGTCTGTGATGTGAGACTATCAATTCTCGGAATCCGATACCGAGGAATTGTGCGGACTTCATGGGTCTTTTCACACGCCACTTTGAGACGCTGTGGGGTTTGGTGATTGCCATCATGGTCGTAATGAAATGCCCGACACGCAGCACTTGTCTGAAATGACACAAGCGCGGTAATAGCCAACAAACAAATCCGAATTCCATGACGCATTCTTCAAGAATCGGACGACTCAGCCGTTTATTGAGCATTCAGTTTGACTGCAGCAAACGACGGTGCATCACATAGCCCGACATAAAAATCACGAGAGTCACCAGGACCGACCAGAGAGAGCCGGTTGCAAGCCCTGTAATGGCCTGACCTGTGTTGCATCCAAGCGCGAAAATCCCACCAACGCCCATCATCATCGCCCCTAGAAAATAGCGAGCATGGTCACTTGCTGATGCGAACGTTTGCCATTGAAATTCTCCACGAACCATCGATGACAAACAGGCTCCAACAAGCACGCCCAAAATCAGCGTGACATTAAATGTTGGCTCAAGGCCGGATGCCAGTTGTAGATAGGTCATGGCTTCACCGATGGGTGCCACAAAACTCAAAGAAACAGGGGCCATCGGATCAAAGTCATCGGCACCGAGGACAGATGTGATCGACCAAGAACCAGCAACCAAAAGACCGACCAAAAGACCGCCCACCAGATGTCGATTCAATCCATGACGAAATGCAAAAACACCAATGACTCCTGTGACACCCGCAATCGCGACCCAAGCCAAGGATGGCACAAGCAGCAGGATGGATTCAGTAGGTAACTGTAAGGCCCCGGTCTGTTGCCATTGGACCCGAGTTTCCGCCATCAACCCTTTAAATGTGGCATAGGCTGACAATCCAATCACAAAAAGTCCGAACCAAGCACGTAAATTCCCAGAGCCGCTGAGAACCACCAATCGGGCTGGACAGCCGCGCGTTAGCATCATTCCGGCCCCAAAGATCCCCGCACCCATCAGTGTCGTCCACCAAGAGAGCGATTCGGGGAAATAGACGGTTTGTGACCCATCGAGATGTCCATCCAGCAACATCCATTGCGTCATCGGTAGTGCGATCAGTAACGCACCAAGCCATGCGGTCAAGGTGGCCGAGCCTTTGCCCTCGGCCAGGTCAGAAATTCCCCGTCGGACGCAAAAAGCCGTCGATTGAGCAATCACTCCATAAAGTAGGCCGACGATCAGCCCCGTTAAGACAAACCATCCTCGTACGTCCAGCTCTTCCATCACCTATCCCCTCTCATTCCGCGCGCATGCTAACACTTTGATTTCCATCAAGACAGCTAGCCAAACGGTGGCGAAATCATGGAAAAGCCAGCACACTAGGGGTTCAACAAGGATGTAAAGAGCACAATGATTGAACTATTCGAGCAATTTTCAAGCGGTCAGGTTGCGCTGACTTTGGGGATTTTGACCGGCCTGTTGTTTGGAATATTCGCTCAGCAAAGCCGTTTCTGCCTTCGGTCCGCTTGCATTGAGTTTTGGCGAACAAGACCGAGTGCCAAGTTTTCGATCTGGCTGTTCACCTTTTCAACCGCCCTGATCCTCACTCAACTACTGATCCAGTTCGGACATCTCGAAACCACTAGTGTGCGCCAGCTAACCACCACCGGCTCGTTGTCTGGGGCGATTGTTGGTGGGTCGCTCTTTGGCATCGGTATGATCATGGCGCGTGGGTGCGCAAGTCGGCTATTAGTGCTGTCTGCGACAGGAAATCTGCGTGCGCTCGTTGCCGGCTTAGTCGTGACGGTTGTATCGCAAGCTGCATTGCGTGGCGGTTTATCACCGGCACGAAATGAGATTTCAACCTGGTGGCTCATTGATGCCAGTCACCGGAATGTGTCGGCCTACTTACCTGAATTCGGAGCTCTCATCTTCGGTTGTGTGTTATTCATCGCGGCCGTTTGGCTCGCCCGAAAAAGTGCAGCCATCAAATGGTATCAATTTGG
>QXYM01000074.1 GCA_009886945.1 Litorivicinus sp. | reverse complement strand
CAATCGTGCCTACGTTTACGTGCGGCTTACTACGCTCAAACTTTTCTTTTGCCATTTTTATGGACTCCGATATTCAATTAGCTGTTTTTCTTAATCACTTCTTCTGCGACGCTTGATGGTGCTTCAGCGTATTTCGCAAATTCCATGCTGTACGATGCGCGACCCTGTGTGAAACCACGGAGGTCTGTTGCGTATCCAAACATTTCCGCAAGCGGAACTTCGGCGCGAACAAGTTTCACACCACCCACACCGTCATCCATACCCTGGACCAGGCCACGACGACGGTTAAGATCACCAATCACATCACCCATGTTTTCTTCTGGAGTGACGACTTCAACTTTCATCATAGGCTCGAGTAACGCAGGGTTTGCCTCTAGCGCACCTTTCTTCATAGCCATGGAGCCGGCAATCTTGAAAGCCATTTCATTCGAGTCAACTTCATGGAAAGACCCATCGAAAAGAGTGGCTCTAACCCCTAAAAGTGGGAATCCCGCCAAAACTCCATTCGCCAACTGCTCCTCAATACCTTTAGAGACCGCCGGGATGTACTCCTTAGGAACGACACCACCAACGATTTTGTTCACAAATTCGAAATTGGTCTCACCATCAAGTGGCAAAGGATCGATCGTTATGCACACATGACCATATTGACCACGCCCACCAGATTGACGAACAAACTTACCCTCAACTTCGACTGACTTACGAATACATTCACGGTAAGACACCTGAGGTGCGCCAACATTACATTCGACTGAGAATTCGCGACGCATCCGATCAACCAGAATATCGAGGTGTAACTCACCCATCCCAGAGATAATCGTCTGGCCAGTTTCTTCATCGGTTTTCACACGGAATGACGGATCTTCTTGAGCCAACTTGCCAAGTGCGATACCCATCTTCTCTTGGTCAGCCTTTGACTTTGGCTCAACCGATAATGAAATCACAGGCTCCGGGAACTCCATCCGTTCCAAAATGATGGGGTTTGCGAGATCACACAAAGTGTCACCGGTTGTGACATCTTTCAAACCAACGGCTGCCGCAATATCACCCGCGCGAACTTCTTTGATTTCTTCGCGAGTGTTGGCGTGCATCTGCACCATACGACCGACGCGCTCTTTCTTTCCTTTCACAGAATTCAGAACGGAATCGCCACCATTCAGAATGCCCGAATACACCCGGAAAAACGTCAACGTACCCACAAACGGGTCTGTTGCGATCTTAAAGGCCAAGGCAGCAAATGGCGCTTCATCGCTTGCTGGACGTGTATCTTCCGATTCATCTTCTTTGAGACCACGAATCGCTTCGACTTCATCTGGCGCAGGCAAGTAATCAATCACAGCATCCAACATCGCCTGGACACCTTTGTTCTTGAATGCAGTACCGCACAGACAAGGGACGATTTCACGAGCCAATGTGCGCTGACGCAAACCGGCTTTGATTTCCGATTCAGTCAACTCACCTTCTTCAAGGTACTTGTCCATCAACTCTTCGTTCGCTTCAGCCGCCGCCTCGATCATTTCTTCACGAAGTGAAGCTGCCTGATCCGCGACTTCCGCTGGGATTTCTTCATAGGTGAAGGTCGTTCCCATGTCTTCTTCATTCCAGGCGATGAATTTGTTTTTCACCAAATCAACGACGCCTTTGAAATCTTTCTCAGAACCAACCGCACACTGGATTGGTACTGCTGTCGCACCTAAGCGATCACGAACCTGATTCACCACACGAATAAAGTCGGCACCATCGCGGTCCATCTTATTGACGAAACAAATCCGCGGAACACCATATTTATCTGCCTGACGCCAGACGGTTTCTGACTGCGGCTCAACACCTGAGGCTGCACAGAAAACAACAACCGCACCATCAAGAACACGCATCGAACGCTCAACTTCAATCGTGAAGTCAACGTGGCCCGGGGTATCAATGATGTTGACGCGGTATTTGTCATATTGCTGATCCATCCCTTGCCAGAACGTCGTTGTCGCAGCGGAGGTGATGGTAATTCCGCGCTCTTGCTCTTGAGCCATCCAGTCCATGGTGGCTGCGCCGTCGTGAACCTCACCAATCTTGTGGTTGACGCCGGTATAAAACAGAACACGCTCTGTCGTCGTTGTTTTACCGGCATCAACGTGCGCGCAGATGCCGATATTGCGGTAGCGGTTAATTGGGGTGGTACGTGCCACAGTTACTCTCCAAAGGGCCGGCGATCCGGCCATCATTTAATTAAAAACGGAAGTGCGAGAACGCCTTATTCGCTTCAGCCATGCGATGAACGTCTTCACGCTTTTTCACCGCAGCACCGCGCTGCTCAATCGCATCAAGGATTTCACCGGCTAGACGAGCCCGCATCGACTTCTCGCCACGCTTACGGGCATATTCAACCAACCAACGCATCGCCAGCGCGGTCCGACGACTCGGACGCACTTCAACCGGAACCTGATAGGTGGCACCACCCACACGGCGTGACTTCACCTCGACCATCGGCGCGATGTTCTCAAGCGCTTGGTTGAACACTTCAAGTGGATCACCACCGTTCTTTTCTTGCACGCGATCAAGCGCGCCATAAACGATGGATTCTGCAATGGACTTCTTTCCACTTTCCATGACGTGGTTAATGAATTTCGCAAGCAACTGATCGCCGAATTTTGGATCCGGCAAAGTTTCACGTTTTACGGGGACGCGACGTCTTGGCATTGTACTTTCCTTTTCTTCAGGTCATTCCGGGACTCTCGCCCGGCCTTACTGAGCATGGCGAGCCATACTCTGTATAAATGATTACAGTTTAATGAATTCGTGGTACTGAATTAGCCCTTTGGCCGCTTCGCACCATACTTCGAACGACCTTGTTTCCGGTCGTTCACACCCGCGGTATCCAATGCACCACGAACGGTGTGATATCGAACACCTGGCAAATCCTTCACTCGACCACCACGAATCAGGACCACTGAGTGTTCCTGTAAGTTGTGACCTTCACCGCCGATGTATGACGATACTTCGTATCCGTTGGTTAAGCGTACACGGCACACCTTACGAAGCGCTGAGTTTGGCTTCTTTGGTGTGGTTGTATACACACGAGTGCACACACCGCGACGCTGTGGGCAAGCCTGCAACGCCGGGACGTCAGTTTTGACGACCTTACGCTTACGTGGCTTGCGAACAAGCTGATTAATCGTTGCCATTGGCAAACTCCCTAGTCCATTGCAAAAATAGGGCGCGATTCTAGGCGCGCCCAAAGCGACAGTCAAGTGAGGCGGAAATTACTCCGCCGCTTCCTGTCCCTGAGATTCAATCTCAGCGATCTCTCGACTCAAGGCTTCAGCCACTTCGGCCGCAGATACCCGAGTCTCATCACCGGTCTCAGCACGTCGACGCTTACGTTCTGCGTGATATGCCAAACCAGTCCCTGCTGGGATCAAACGACCCACAACAACGTTCTCTTTCAAGCCGCGTAAGTTGTCGGCTTTGCCAGTCACTGCTGCTTCCGTCAACACACGCGTGGTTTCCTGGAACGAGGCCGCAGAGATAAATGACTCCGTGGCAAGTGACGCCTTAGTGATCCCCAATAGTTGACGCTCGTAATGTGCCTCGATTTTACCGTCACCACGGAGGCGATCGTTCTCTTCGAGCACTTGAGTGTATTCAACCTGATCACCAGCGATGAATGACGAATCCCCGATTGAACTGACTTCAACTTTGCGCAACATCTGGCGAATGATCACCTCGATGTGTTTGTCGTTGATGCCAACACCTTGCAAGCGATACACGTCCTGGATTTCATTGGTGATGTACTTGGCCAGTTCAGACACACCCAGCAGACGCAAAATGTCATGCGGGTTCGATGGACCATCAGAGATGACCTCACCCTTTTGAACTTGCTCACCATCAAAGACGTTCAACTGACGCCACTTAGGAATCAGAATCTCCACTGGATCGGTGCCATCATCTGGCGTCATGACAAGGCGAATCTTGCCTTTGGTTTCTTTACCGAAGGAAACGTGACCTGAGATCTCAGCCAGAATCGACGATTCTTTGGGCTTACGTGCCTCAAACAAGTCGGCGACACGAGGCAGACCACCGGTAATATCACGAGTCTTCGAGGATTCCTGAGGAATACGCGCCACAACCGAACCGGCTTCAATGTTGGTTCCGTCTTCCAACGATACCAAGGCACCACCCGGCAACAAGAAGTGGGCAATTGGCTCGTCAGTGATCGCAGCACCTTTTGCGTAGAGGAAAATCCCTGGCTTCAAATCTTTACCAGCCGCTGGACGGTCTTTCTCGTCAATAATTTCGTAGTTGGCAAGTCCCGTGAGCTCATCCACCTGACGCTTGACGGTAATTCCATCTTCAAACGCCTGATAACGAACGATACCTGCGCGATCAGCGATGATCGGGTGAGTGTGCGGATCCCAAGTGGCAACCACGGCACCGGCATCGACCTCTGCACCTTCTTTGGCGCTGATCACTGCACCATAAGGCAGTTTGTACCATTCACGCTCACGACCATGCTCGTCTGCAATACTCAAGGCACCTGAACGCGAGACAGCAACCAAGTCACCATTTGAGCGCTCAACCCACTTTAAGTTATGCAAACGAACCGTACCGCCGTGCTTGACGTCAATCCGGTCAGCAGCAGATGCTCGACTCGCGGCACCACCGATGTGGAACGTCCGCATGGTCAACTGTGTACCTGGCTCACCAATTG
Source organism: Litorivicinus sp. (assembly GCA_009886945.1). Taxonomy (GTDB): domain Bacteria; phylum Pseudomonadota; class Gammaproteobacteria; order Pseudomonadales; family Litorivicinaceae; genus HIMB30. The sequence continues at coordinate 10,501 of QXYM01000074.1, read as the reverse complement.
ACTGAGCCGCAATCACACCGACAGCTTCGCCAACGTTCACCAAATGACCGCGACCGAGGTCTCGACCATAACACTTCGAACACACACCGTGGCGGACTTCACAGGTGATCGGAGAACGAACCAAGACTTCGTCCACACCCCATCCTTCGATTTGCCCAGCCAGTTGCTCATCAATGAGAGTCCCTGCCTCAAGCACAACTTCGTCGGTACCTGGCTTCACCACATCTTGCGCCACAACTCGACCAAGAATACGACCCGCCAGAGGAACAACCACATCACCACCTTCAATCAGAGGTGTCATGCGGAGACCTTCGTCGGTACCACAGTCGTGATCGGTAATGACCAGATCCTGCGCTACATCCACCAATCGACGTGTCAGGTAACCAGAGTTCGCTGTCTTCAATGCCGTGTCGGCCAAACCTTTCCGTGCACCGTGCGTCGAGATGAAGTACTGAAGAACCGACAGACCTTCTCGGAAGTTGGCCGTAATCGGTGTTTCAATGATCGATCCATCCGGCTTTGCCATCAGACCTCGCATCCCCGCAAGCTGACGAATCTGTGCAGCCGAACCACGCGCGCCAGAATCAGCCATCATGAAGACCGAGTTGAACGAATCTTGCTGAACGGTATTGCCTTCCGCATCCACCGCGTCTTCTTTCCCGATTCGGTCCATCATCTTCTTCGCGACCAAGTCATTGGCTCGCGCCCAGATGTCGATCACTTTGTTGTACTTCTCACCTTGGGTCACAAGACCTGAAGCAAACTGATCTTCAATCTCTTTCACTTGCGCTTCGGCTTCACCGATAATCTGCGCTTTCTCCACTGGGATCTCAAAGTCGTTGACGCCGATTGATGAGCCAGAACGCGTCGCGTAGCTGAAGCCCATGTACATCAGTTGGTCCGCGAAGATCACGGTTTCTTTCAAACCCACACGGCGATAACACGCATTAATGAGACGTGAAATCGCTTTTTTAGTCATGTTCTGATCGACCAGAGAAAATGCCAATCCAGTTGGAACAATCGAGAATAAAATCGCACGACCGACGGTTGTCTCAACAATCCGCGTTTCGGCAGTCCCATGGCCGTCAGCATCATTGACGGTCTCATTGATCCGGACTTTGATCTGCGCCTGCAAATCCACCTTCCGTGCACCATAGGCTCGCAAGACTTCATCGGTGTCCGTAAAGACCATTCCCTCACCCTTGGAATTAATCCGGTGGCGGGTCATGTAATACAGTCCAAGAACAACGTCCTGAGATGGAACGATGATCGGCTCACCATTGGCTGGCGACAGTACGTTATTGGTCGACATCATCAAAGCGCGCGCTTCGAGCTGTGCTTCGAGCGTCAACGGCAAGTGAACAGCCATTTGGTCACCGTCAAAGTCGGCGTTGTAGGCCGCACAGACTAATGGGTGTAGCTGAATCGCCTTACCCTCAATCAACAACGGCTCGAATGCCTGGATACCAAGACGGTGTAGCGTAGGAGCTCGGTTCAACAACACCGGATGCTCACGAATCACTTCAGCCAGGATATCCCAGACTTCAGGGGTCTCACGCTCAACCATTTTCTTCGCTGCTTTGATCGTCGTCGCAAGACCACGTGCCTCAAGCTTTGCGTAGATAAAGGGCTTGAATAGCTCAAGTGCCATTTTCTTCGGCAGACCACACTGGTGCAGCTTCAAATACGGACCAACAACGATCACCGAACGTCCAGAGTAGTCCACACGCTTACCGAGCAGGTTCTGACGGAAACGACCTTGCTTTCCTTTAATCATGTCAGCCAGCGACTTCAGTGGGCGCTTATTGGATCCCGTGATCGCACGACCACGACGTCCGTTATCAAGCAAGGCATCCACAGATTCCTGCAGCATCCGCTTTTCGTTACGAACGATGATGTCCGGTGCGCGGAGCTCAAGCAAACGCTTCAGACGGTTGTTTCTGTTGATCACGCGGCGGTACAGATCGTTGAGATCTGAAGTCGCGAAGCGACCACCATCGAGCGGGACCAGTGGGCGGAGATCTGGCGGGAGCACTGGAAGAACTTCCATGATCATCCACTCAGGGTTGTTACCACTGTCGCGGAAGGACTCAAGCAGCTTCAGTCGCTTCGACAGCTTCTTCAATTTCGTTTCTGAGTTGGTGTTCGGAATCTCTTCACGCATGGTGACGATCTCGTCATTGAGATCCATATCCATCATCAGCGCACGAATCGCCTCGGCACCCATCATGGCGGTGAAGTCATCTTGATACTCTTCAAATGCTTCGAAATATTGCTCGTCAGATAACAGCTGACCACGCTCCAACGGAGTCATACCAGGATCAACAACGACGTAGGTTTCAAAGTAAAGAATTCGCTCGATATCACGCAGCGTCATATCCAAAAGCAAACCGATCCGAGACGGCAGTGACTTCAAGAACCAAATGTGACACACAGGACTCGCCAGTTCGATGTGACCCATGCGCTCGCGACGTACTTTGGTCTGCGTGACTTCAACGCCACACTTTTCACAGACCACACCACGATGCTTCAAGCGCTTGTACTTCCCACAAAGACACTCAAAGTCTTTAACCGGTCCAAAAATCCGCGCACAAAACAAACCATCACGCTCAGGCTTAAAGGTTCGATAGTTAATGGTTTCTGGTTTTTTTACCTCACCAAACGACCACGAACGGATCTCTTCCGGTGATGCAAGACCAATACGAATCCGATCAAAGTCGGAGGATTGTCCCTGGCTCTTTAACAGGTTTAACAAATCTTTCATTGCTTAAATCTCCAATTCCTACCGACTTACTCGTTTTCCAGTTCAACAGAGATACCGAGTGAACGGATCTCCTTGACCAGTACGTTGAATGATTCAGGCATACCAGGCTCCATGCGATGGTCGCCGTCCACGATATTTTTGTACATCCGCGTCCGACCATTCACATCATCTGACTTCACAGTCAACATTTCCTGGAGGGTATAGGCCGCACCATAAGCTTCTAAGGCCCACACTTCCATTTCACCGAATCGCTGGCCACCAAACTGAGCCTTACCACCCAATGGTTGCTGCGTGACGAGTGAGTAAGAACCAGTTGAACGTGCGTGCATCTTGTCATCAACCAAGTGGTTGAGTTTCAACATGTACATGTAACCGACGGTGACTGAGCGTTCAAATGCTTCACCTGTCCGACCGTCATAAAGGGTGAACTGGCCAGATTCAGGCATACCCGCCAATTCCAAAAGCCCTTTGATCTGCGATTCCTTCGCACCATCAAACGCCGGTGTTGCAAACGGAACACCGTCACAAAGGTTCTTGGATAACGCGATGATTTCATCGTCAGACAAAGAATTCAGATCTTCTTGGGTTCCACCAATTTTGTTGTAGATCTGATCTAAGAAGTCGCGCAGTTCACCGACCTTCGACTGATGCTTCAGCATCTCGTTAATCCGATCGCCCAATCCTTTCGCCGCCATACCCAAATGCATTTCGAGCACCTGACCGACGTTCATCCGGCTTGGAACACCCAGAGGGTTCAACACGATATCAACGGGATCTCCGTTTTCATCGAAGGGCATATCTTCTTCAGGCATGATGACTGAGATCACACCCTTGTTACCATGACGTCCGGCCATCTTATCGCCCGGCTGAATCCGACGCTTCACGGCAACGTACACCTTCACAATCTTGAGTACGCCTGGCGCCAAATCATCGCCTTGAGTGAGCTTTTTCTTCTTCACTTCAAAGGCTTCATCGAGCTCTTTACGGCGCTCTTTGAGTGACTTTTCGGCTTCAGCAATCAATGCGTTTTGCGCATCGTCAGCCATCTTGACCTTGAACCACTCGTCTTCAGACAAGTTGGCGAGATATTCCGCAGTCAGCGCATCACCTTTCTTAAGACCAGGAGCTCCGGCGACTTTTTGACCGTCGAATTGCTTCGCGAGGTAGCCAAAAGTTGCTTCAGAAACGATGCGATACTCTTCGTTGAGATCTTTCCGATACTCATCGAGCTGCTCTTCTTCGATCTGCTTCGCACGGGCGTCTTTCTCGATACCGTCACGCGTGAACACTTGAACGTCGATGACTGTTCCGGTCGTCCCTGTCCCAACACGCATCGACGTGTCTTTCACATCTGAAGCTTTTTCACCAAAGATCGCACGCAATAATTTTTCTTCTGGTGTGAGCTGCGTCTCACCTTTTGGTGTGACCTTGCCAACCAAGATATCGCCCGGCTTCACTTCAGCGCCGATGTGAACAATGCCCACCTCGTCAAGCTTCGCCAGTGCGTTCTCACCAACATTCGGAATGTCTGCTGTGATTTCTTCTGCACCCAGCTTGGTGTCACGTGCGATACACGAAAACTCTTGGATATGAATCGTCGTAAACCGCTCTTCCTTGACGACCTTCTCAGAGATCAAAATCGAATCTTCGAAGTTATAGCCATTCCACGGCATGAATGCGATTCGCATGTTCTGACCAAGCGCTAGCTCACCAGTATCCACTGAAGGGCCATCAGCAAGAACATCACCGCGCGCAACCACATCACCGGCGCTCACGATCGGGCGCTGGTTGATGCACGTGTTCTGATTCGAACGCGTGTACTTGGTCAAGTTATAGATATCGACCGGCGCTTCGCCTGATCCGACTTCTTCCGAATTCACTTTGACCACAATTCGTTTCGCGTCAACAAAATCAACCACACCGCCACGATTGGCGATCATACAAACGCCTGAATCACCGGCAACATGTCGCTCCATACCAGTACCGACTAATGGCTTCTCGGCCTTCAACGTCGGAACTGCTTGACGTTGCATGTTTGAACCCATCAATGCTCGGTTCGCGTCATCGTGCTCAAGGAACGGAATCAAGGCAGCAGCAACCGAGACAACCTGACGTGGTGATACGTCCATGTAGTCGACACGCTCTGGCGGCATGACAGCAAATTCATTGAGATGACGAACAGGAACCAGCTCTTCGATCAACTCGCCCTGATCATTTAACTGAGCCGAGGCCTGCGCAATCACGAAGTCGGATTCTTCAATCGCTGACAAATAGAAAATCTCGTCAGTCACTTTCCCGTTATCGACGCGGCGATATGGCGACTCGAGGAAGCCATAGCGATTCGTCCGCGCATAAGTCGCCAGTGAGTTAATCAGACCAATGTTTGGCCCTTCCGGTGTCTCAATCGGACATACCCGGCCGTAGTGAGTTGGATGAACATCACGGACTTCAAAACCTGCGCGTTCACGAGTAAGACCACCTGGCCCTAACGCAGACACACGTCGCTTGTGCGTAATCTCAGACAATGGATTGTTCTGATCCATAAACTGCGACAACTGGCTTGAGCCAAAGAACTCTTTGACGGCCGCTGCCACTGGCTTTGCGTTGATCAGATCACGTGGCATGAGACCCTCGGTCTCTGCTTGACCCAAGCGCTCGCGAACAGCGCGCTCAACACGCACCAAGCCCACACGGAACTGATTTTCTGCCATCTCGCCCACAGAACGAACACGGCGGTTACCGAGGTGATCAATGTCATCAACCACACCCTCACCGTTACGAATATCGATCAGCGTCTTCATGACTGCCAAGATATCGTCTTTCGCCAAGGTTCCTTCACCAAGCTCTGTGTCTCCACCTTCAAGCTTGCGATTACCCACGCGACGATTGAACTTCATCCGTCCGACTGAAGACAGGTCATAGCGATCCGAAGAGAAGAACAAACTTTCGAATAAATTCTCAGCGCTTTCTTTCGTTGGTGGCTCGCCTGGGCGCATCATGCGATAAATTTCGACCAATGCTTCCATCCGGTTGCTTGTCGAATCACCGGCCAAGGTATCTGACATGTAGGGGCCACGGTCGAGATCATTGGTGTAGATACACTCAATTGATTTGACACCGGCATCACGAATCGCATCCACCGACTCAAGCGATAACGGTTGATTTGCCGCAGCAATCACTTCCCCGGTTGCTTCGTTTACGACGTCCTTAGCGAGCACCTTGCCGACCAAGTAATCATCGGCAACCTTCAACTCATTGAGCTTGGCTTTTTGCAACTCTCGAACGTGTCGCGCGGTAATTCGCTTACCGGCTTCAACGATCACTTCACCTTTGCTATCAACGATATCGAAGCTCATGGTCTCACCACGAAGACGCTCAGAGACCAGCGCCATGAAGACATCAGTCTTCTTGAACTGGAATGCAGTCGTCTCAAAGAAGTGACCCAAGATCTCTTCGTCGGACATTTCCATTGCGCGCAACAAAATCGATGCTGGCAATTTACGGCGGCGGTCAATCCGGACGAACACTTGATCCTTAGGATCAAATTCGAAATCCAACCAAGAACCACGGTAAGGAATAATCCGAGCCGAATAGAGCAACTTGCCAGAACTGTGGGTCTTTCCTTTGTCGTGCTCAAAGAACACCCCTGGAGACCGGTGCAACTGGGACACAATAACTCGCTCAGTTCCATTGATCACGAAGGTCCCGTTGTCAGTCATGAGCGGAATTTCGCCCATGTAGACTTCTTCTTCCTTGATGTCCTTGACCGACTTATTCGAGCCTTCTTTTTCAAACAGCACCAAGCGCACTTTCACGCGCAACGGCGCCGCGTAGGTATCACCACGCAGAATGCACTCTTTCACATCGAAGACAGGCTCACCCAAACGGTAGCTTACGTACTGGAGCTCTGCGTTGCCTGAGAATGATTGGATCGGAAACACCGACTGGAACGCGGCTTCGAGGCCGGTCGATTGAGCACTATTCTCAATCGATCCACCACTTAAAAATTCGCGATAGGAATCGAGCTGAATTGCCAGAAGCTGTGGCACTTCCATCACTGATGGTAGTGTTCCAAAGTCTTTCCGAATACGTTTTTTCGCTGTGTACGAGTAAGCCATTTGCCTTCCTCAACGTGTGAAAGTCCATCCACCACGGATGCACTGTAATTCGTACCCTTAAGGGTTCCGGAAAACGCTAGATTGCGCTTTCCGCAAACCTCTCTGTGCTAAAGCGCAAAAAGGCCGGTGGTCGAAACCACCAGCCAATTTGCAGATCCGCTGAAGCGCGGATCAATGACATTACTTGAGCTCGACAGATGCGCCTGCTTCTTCGAGTTGCTTTTTAATGTCTTCCGCTTCTTCTTTCGAAGCCGCTTCTTTGATGGTGTTAGGAGCGCCGTCAACCATGTCCTTCGCTTCTTTCAGGCCAAGACCTGTTACGCCACGAACAACTTTGATCACGTTCACTTTCTTTTCACCAGCTGCAGTGAGAACGACGTCAAACTCGTCCTTCTCTTCAGCAGCAGCAGCGCCAGCGTCACCACCAGCGGCTGCTGGGGCTACTGCAACTGCAGCGGCGGCTGTTACACCGAATTTTTCTTCCATTGCTGAAACCAGTTCAACAACGTCCATCACGCTCATTTCGGCGATCGCGTTCAGGATATCGTCCTTAGACAGTGCCATGGTATTTCTCCAAATTTCGTTTACAAACTATGTCAATTGAAAGCCAACGGGATTAACCCGCTTTCTTCGCTTCACCAACTGCTGCAACGGTACGAACCAACTTACCTGGAACTTCGTTCATGGTACGCACGAACTTAGCTACAGGAGCGGTCATCACGCTCATCAGCATTGCAATCGCTTCGTCCTTCGTTGGCAACTTCGCAACTGCATCCACTTGAGATGCATCGAGAAGTTGTCCACCGATCGCAAGAGCCCGAATTTCGAGTTTGTCGTTGTCCTTTGCGATGTCCTTAAACAGCTTTGCAGCTGCTGAAGGCTCTTCCAGTGAGAAACCAATCAAAGATGGTCCCACCAGCGCATCAGTCAGACACTCAAATTCGGTTCCTGCTACAGCACGCTTAGCCAAGGTATTTCGAACAACTCGGAGGTAAATCTTCCCGTGACGCGCTTTTTCACGCATCTCGGTTAGAGCTCCGACTTCCATACCTCGGTAATCCGCGACTACCGCAGACAAAGCATTACCGGCAGCTTCGTTGACTTCGGCGACAATCACCTTTTTGTCTTCGAGCTTTAACGCCACGCTTTGCTCCTTTTCAGGATGAACCAATTCACCGGATATCCAGTGAACCCCTGACGGCCTTCAATACACAGAGTGTAAAGGGGCTGCCGTCTATGCAGGCTGTTTCCATTTAGGCCCGAGGGCACCTGCAGTCTTTGACGGATCCCGCGAACGGGAACCCTCAAATCCTTTTATACATTCAAGCCAGATTGATCGACCTGGACCCCTGGGCCCATGGTGGTCGACACAGAGACTTTCTTGAAGTAAACACCTTTTGCTGAAGCAGGCTTAGCCTTCTTCAGATCACCCAACAACGCATCAAGGTTCGCCTTGAGCGCATCGGCTGCAAACCCAACTTTTCCGATCGCAGCATGAATGATGCCGTTCTTATCGGTGCGGTAGCGCACCTGACCGGCTTTCGCATTCTTCACCGCTTCTTCAACATTTGGCGTCACAGTACCCACTTTCGGGTTCGGCATCAGACCACGTGGGCCAAGCACCGTTCCTAAGGTACCAACCACACGCATTGCGTCTGGCGTCGCGATCACAACGTCAAAATCTAAGCGACCACCTTTAATCTCTGCAGCCAGCTCGTCAAAACCAACAATATCTGCACCGGCAGCTTTCGCCTTTTCGGCGTTTTCGCCTTGTGCGAAGACAGCAACCCGTACATCTTTTCCAGTCCCGTTTGGAAGCACGGTCGCACCACGGACGACCTGATCACTCTTACGAGGATCCACGCCCAGATTCACCGCCACTTCGAAAGACTCTGTGAACTTGACCGTCGACAGTTCGGCCAACAGACTGACCGCATCTTCAAAGCTGTATGTCTTGTTACGATCGACTTTCTCAGCAATCATTTGCTGACGTTTCGTTAACTTCGCCATCAGATGACTCCTTCTGAATCGATGCCCATTGAACGCGCGGTACCTGCAATTGTGCGAACCGCCGCATCCAAGTCCGCCGCTGTCAAATCAGGCTCTTTGGTCTTTGCAATTTCTTCGAGCTGAGCGCGCGTAATCTTACCAACCTTGTCGGTGTTCGGACGCGATGAACCGCTCTTCAGACCTAATGCCTTTTTAATCAATACAGCAGCAGGCGGAGTCTTGGTCACAAATGTGAAGGATTTATCGCTGTAGACTGTAATCACAGTTGGAACAGGAAGACCTTGCTCCATCTGCTGAGTCGCTGCGTTAAACGCCTTACAGAATTCCATGATATTCACGCCCTTTTGACCGAGCGCGGGACCGACAGGGGGCGATGGATTCGCCTGACCTGCAGCAATTTGCAGCTTGATGTAGCCGTCAATCTTCTTGGCCATTGTACTTCTCCTTTAATGGGTGATAACGCCTCTCGGCTCCCCGTATTGCCTCAGGCGAGATTAGCCTTTCTCAACCTGACCAAATTCAAGTTCAACCGGAGTCGAACGACCGAAAATCATCACCGCAACTTGCAGGCGACTCTTTTCATAATTCACTTCTTCAACCGTGCCATTGAAATCGGCAAACGGACCATCGGTGACACGTACCAATTCGCCCGGCTCAAACAAGGTCTTCGGACGCGGGGCTTCTCCACCCTCGGTCACACGATCAAGGATCAATGCAGCTTCTGCTTCGGTGATTGGCGCAGGCCGCTCAGCATTACCACCTACAAAACCAAGAACCCGAGGAATACCTTTCACCAAGTGCCAGGTCTCATCATCCATTTCCATGTTGACAAGCACATACCCAGGATAGAACTTCCGCTCGCTCTTCCGCTTCTTCCCTTCCTTCATCTCAACGACTTCTTCAGTCGGGACGAGGATGTCGCCGAAGCGATCTTCCATGCCATGCAAAGCGATCTGCTCGTGCAGACTTCGCATCACTGACTTCTCATATCCGGAGAAGGCTTGTACTACATACCAACGCTTTGACATTCCGTTATCCAATCAAGGAGGCAATAACCCAAGCAAACAAGCTGTCGAGTGCCCATAAAATCAACGCTACGATCAATACGACCACAACGACAATGGCTGTTGTTTGCCCAGTTTCTACGCGTGTCGGCCAAACGACTTTTCTAAGCTCGACACGGGCCTCTTTTAGCATTTCCCGGAATGCAGCGCCCTTTTGCGTTGTTAACGCAATCCCTGCCGCAATGGCAGCGAGGGCAACTAACGCAAGCACACGATAAAGCAGAGATTCACCGGCGTAATAACTATTGCCAACCACGCCTACAGCGATAATGGCAACCACAACCACCCACTTTAGGTGATCAAGGCGCGATGGTGCTTCCACTTTTGCGTTCATACTTCCTCTGCGTTCCAGTCAGGGACCTGCCCATTTGGCAGGCCAGGAGGGAATCGAACCCCCAACCTCCGGTTTTGGAGACCGATGCTCTGCCAATTGAGCTACTGGCCTAACCCTGTTGGAGGCCTCTTTCGAGGCCTCATCTATTCGTTATGCTCAGTCTAGGATTTTGGAGACGACGCCGGCGCCGACAGTACGGCCACCTTCACGA
>QXYM01000073.1:28725-32123 GCA_009886945.1 Litorivicinus sp. | reverse complement strand
AGCCTTGATCGCGCTGATCACATCTGGGGATAGTGTGTCCGATAAATTGATCCCTTCGATATTGGCGCCAATATTTGGCGATAGCTGAGTTACATCCATTTCATGCCTCCGTCTGTCCATAGTTTGCTTTTCGAACGGTGTGTGTTTCGATCACTGTCTGATTTAAGGTCAGTCGCATGGTGTCTTCAAGCACCAGATGGCCATCGTCAAATTTGAGGGGTGGATTGAGAATGCGCGCTTGATCTTGAATTTTAAAGCAACCGTTAAACTCTCCCGCACGATGAAGATACTTGGCTGAGACGAGTGCTTCGAGATAGCAGTTGATGTCTGAGCCGAGGCCATCACCAAGAACAATCTGTAAGCCCAGTTCGTGAGCCTTCTCGATTGCTTTGCAAAGCGCTTCCAATGATCCGAAGCGTTTGAGTTTGACTTTACAAAACCCGACTCCCTGCATCGTAGCTGCGCGTTCGATATCGTCCATGGTGCAAATGGGTTCATCAAGCATCAGCGGCACGGGGGAATTCTTCGCAACTTCGCCATTACCCTCCCAGTCATGGGTATCACAAGGTTGTTCAAAGAGCTCACAGATCGTTGGATCTAAATGCTGGCTGAGTGCGATGGCATCTTTGACTGAATATGCTCTGTTTGCATCGACACGGATGGTTCCACGCGATCCCAGGATGTCTTGGATCGTCTGTACGCGCTGTCGATCTTCGACAACGTCTTTGCCGACTTTGATTTTAAATGTGCGGTACCCCAGATCCATTTTTTCATCAAGCTCTATTCTGATCTGCTCAGGGGTCGATGCGGAAAATGCAGACAGGATCGGGATTCGTAACGAGCGGTCATGAACCCAGCGTTCAGGCTCATTGACTTGATCGAGTGCATTGATGAGCGCAGTGGCTGCAACTGGGCTTTGGATTCGATGGTTCCAAAGGTCGGCCGCGGCCGCCTCGATTGAATGACCGATGAGAGATTTGGATCGATCTTGGAGAAAGTTCCAGCCTCCATCGCGGGTTTCAGAGCTTGATCCTGGAGAGATGTGTTGCTCCCCGAAAGCCAACCGTCCATCGTCTGTGCATACCGTCACCACATAGGGCTCAAAGGATTCAAAGGTCCGATAACTCAAGGCATAGGGTTTGATCAGTGGAAGATTTAAGTGGCGAAGTTCAATCGATTGAATGCGCGTCATGAGCTAATCCAAGGGTATTGCTGTCGATACGTTGCCTCGAATGCTGAAATCGCATCATGAAACTCCAGTGAAAGATCGATCTCATTCAGACCGTTGATCAGGCAATGCTTTTGAAAAGGATCGAGTGTCAGGGAAATGCTCTCGCCTGAGGGGAGGGTGAGCGTCTCACTGTTGATGTCAACGATGACGGAGGCGTCATCAGAACTGAGTAACAGCGACTGAATCGCATCAATCGTTGGCTGATCAAGCGTCGCCGTCAGGATCCCGTTTTTGAGGCAGTTCGACGCGAAGATTTCCCCAAAGCTCGGGGCAAACAGCGCCCGGAATCCAGCATCATAGAGCGCGTAAACCGCTCCTTCCCTTGAGCTTCCCGATCCGAAATTTGCGCTCGCAACAATCACCTTCGCATCGGAAAACCGAGCTTGATTGAGTGAGAAGTTCTGGTCTAGCTCGCTTGCATCGTTTCGGCGGATATCATGGAACAAATACTGGGCATAGCCAACTGCGCGTGGTTTCTTGATGAACCGAGCAGGGAAGAGTTGATCGGTGTTGACGTTGGCTAAACGAAGGGGGGCTGCAGTTGCTTTGAGAGTAACTAGAGGTTCCATGAACGTGCCTCTGAGTAGTTGCTAATGTTATCGAATTGACCCGTGATCGCTGCGGCTGCTGCCATGGCGGGGCTGACAAGGTGAGTCCTTCCCCCTTGACCTTGGCGACCTTCGAAGTTTCGGTTGGAGGTCGACGCGGCGCGCTCGCCTGGACCAAGTTTGTCGCCGTTGATCGCGACGCACATCGAGCAACCCGGCGCGAGCCATTCAGCTCCGGCATTTTCAAAGATCTGATGCAGCCCTTCGGCCTCGGCGGCTCGCTTGACCTGCTCTGATCCAGGGACAATCATTGTTGGCAGTCGACAGGTTTGACCATCCATCACTCGGGCGGCGATCCGTAAATCTTCCAGTCTGCTGTTAGTGCATGAGCCGATGAAAACGCGATCCAACGGAATGGATTGAATCGATTGGTCAGGCTGTAATCCCATGTACTCAAGTGCTCGCTCCATGCGTGCGCGTCGTTCAAGATCGTTTTCCTTTGCGGGATCAGGGATGGTGCCTGTGACGTCAACAACCATTTCAGGATTTGTTCCCCATGTGACTTGAGGGACGATTGCGGTGGCGTCGATTCTCACGTCTCGATCGAAGGTTGCTTGGTCATCTGTCTTCAGCGTTTGCCAGTGTTGCATAGCCTGGTCCCATGCACTGCCAGTGGGTATGAGCGGCTTGCCACGCATGTAGTCGAAGGTTTTTTCGTCGGGAGCAATCAACCCAGCCCGCGCTCCCGCTTCGATGGACATATTGCAGACTGTCATTCGCGCTTCGATAGAGAGCTGTTCAATGGTGTCACCGGTGTATTCCACCGCATAACCGACAGCTCCTCCGCTTCCAATGGTGCGGATGAGATACAAGATCAGGTCTTTACTAGATACTCCGGGCTGTCTTTCCCCGGTGACCGTAATTTGAAGTGTTCTCGGCTTTGATCGCCAGAGCGTTTGTGTGGCAAGCACATGCGCGACTTCTGAAGACCCAATGCCGAAGGCATAGGCGCCCAACGCTCCATGGGTTGACGTGTGGGAATCAGCGCCGGCGATCACAAGCCCGGGTTGCGTGATCCCGTATTCTGGACCAACAACATGAAGGATTCCTTGGTAGTCGTGACCGATGCCAAAGAGCTCAATGCCGTAGGCATCGGTATCTGACGCAATCAATTCAACCATATTTCGGATTTCAGGATCAGTGATCCCGCCAAGACCGAGCTCTCGATTTCGGGTGGGAACATAGTGATCTGAGAATGCAAACGCTTGTGCTGGATTGCGAACGCTGCGTTGCTCTCGTCGGATTTTGTCAAAGGCGTGAAACGAGTTTTCTTGCAATAACACGCGGTCGACATAAATCAGAGACTCATCGTCGCGGTCTGTGACCACATGGTTGGTCCAAATCTTCTCAAACAGTGTGGCGCTCATCGATGTGTCTCGCGATCGTTAAATAATTATGTTGACAATAACAGATCGACTATCGCACTGTTCTCCTCTGTGTTCAATATTTTATAGGCGATTACTGATGTCAGCTTATAAATCCCGATAAAGATTGTAGACAATAATGCCTGATATTGATTTTCTATTTGCGTTTCTCGTCGCGGCGGCAGCCTTTAGTTC
>QXYM01000073.1:0-28715 GCA_009886945.1 Litorivicinus sp. | reverse complement strand
TTAAAGAAACGGTACCAGTGGTTGCGACGGCATTAATTATTAGTAATGTTGCGCGGATTTGGGCGTTTCGAAAATCGGTGGCTATCAAGCATTACCTGGCGGTGTTTTTGGCGGCCTTACCCTTTATCGTATTGAGTGCATATGTGTATGTCTCATTGCCGGTGGGCGTGGTTGCATTGGTGCTCGGCTTATTTTTATTAATCTCCATTCCATTAAATCGAATATTAAAGAAAAAAGAGGTCAAGGTTGGTTATCAAGGCCTTGCTCTGGCAGGCGTTCCCTATGGAATTGTGTCGGGAAGTACATTTGGTGCTGCAGTGATGCTGGCGCCATTTCTGATCGGTGCGGGGCTCGCGGGGGAGACCATGATTGGGACCATCGCAATGCTTGGGTTTAGTTTAAATGTGACCAAAACGATCGTCTTTGGAATGTCCCCGCTGTTAACCGCTGAGCTCTTGACGATGGGTATCTTGGTGGGTCTCTGTACGATGCCTGGGGCCTATGTTGGCCGGTGGTTAGTGAGGAATACCTCGGTCCGTGTTCATGCTCAATTTATGGAAGTCTTTATTGCGTGTGGGGGATGTTTGTTCCTCTATGAGGCCTTTCAGCATTTGAGGTAGTGATGACGCAGCATCTGATTCCACCAAACGACTATGTCATGGTCCAACAGCAAGCGCTTGCATCAACGTGCACGGTTGATGGGCTTGACATCCAGTTATACCAATGGGGACAGAGCGAGCCTTGTGTGGTGTTACTGCATGGAGGCTATGGATCCTGGGCGCATTGGATTCGGGTCATTCCGAAGTTGCAGGCACACGCCACTGTCATTGCGCCAGACATGCCGGGTTTTGGTCAGTCTGACAGTCCGCCCGAGCCGCACAGTGCCGAGTCTGTCGCTCGACCTCTCGCTGAGGCTATCCGTCAACAGGTGGGTGACCGCGCACTGATTCTGGCTGGATTTTCATTTGGTGGTGCGATTGCAGGCCATGTTGCTTCACTCCTGGCTGAACAAATCAAGCAGCTGGTTTTGTTGGGACCGGGCGGAACTGGAGCGCCGAGGGGAACCATGCCGGAGTTAGTTCGGCGGACCCCGGAGATGAGTCGCGATCAGATTCGACAAGCGCATCGGCGGAATTTGGAAATCCTGATGGTGAAAGATCCTTCTTGCATCGACGATTTGGCCCTTTACATTCAGGAAACCAATACGCGTATGCACCGACTGAAAAGTCGGCCAATTTCTGCAACCGATACCTTAGTCAGAGCGCTTTCTGGGGTGACTTTTCCAGTGACTGTCGTGTTTGGAGAGTTTGATGCGTCTGTGGGTGAGTATCGATCCGAGCGTGAAGCGATTCTCAGACGCGTTGTTCCTCAGGTCTCTATTGAGGTGATCTCTGGTGCTGGACATTGGGTGATGTGGGAGCGTGACGAATGGGTTGCGAATCAACTAATCCATTTGATCTCGTCTCCATAAGCCTTGCTGTTCGCAGCTACTTTGAAAGTCTGAGCGCTCCCTCACTGAGGTCTGCCTCGCTAAGTTATCAGACCAAGTGGATTCGCGCGGCATCCCATAGCGTTCTGGATATCTTGGTTTAGGCTCGCCCATGACCTCCGTCAAGGTCTGGTCGTAGCCATGGATGGCGTCCATATCAACGGGTTGGTAGCGATCTTGATGAACCACGACAGATTGAGGGAGTCGGGGTGAGAGTGTTGTGTGTTTCTGAGTTGGATACCCAAACGCGCAGGCGCAAATGGGAAATGTTCCCTTCGGAAGTTCGAGTAAACGAATAATTGCTGCAGTTGATTCTCGGATTGTTGAGATCGGGCAGCTTCCAAGAGAGAGACTCTCAGCGGCAGCGATCATAAATCCGAGAGCCAGTGAGGCATCAACAGACGCATTCAAAAACGCATCAGCAGCATCCCAGCGAAACTCGTGCCCTTTGGCTGCATTGATTTGCTGTGTTCGATGCAGGTCTCCAACAATCACTACCAGAAGGGGGGCAGATATTGCCCAAGCGACCGATGGAAAAAGTTGTTGCAACGATTGTCGGATCGAAGGGTCGGCGATTTCGATCAAGCTATATTGCTGCAAATTGGATTTAGTTGGGGCCGATTGAGCTGCTGTAAATAACAGGTGTTTGGTTTGATGGTCGATCACACGGTCCGAAAAATCGCGACAGGATCGGCGAGATAATAGGGTTTGAATGAGGGCTGTCTTCGGGCCATCAATCGCCATTTCTGGACCACCGTATCGAGCGTGATTTGAAGGGTTTGAAGTCATCTGTGCACCCCTTGATAAAATTCAGTTAAATGTGACTGCGGCTGTGTTGGCGTTTGGGTGATGGGCGCCCACGGAATCTGGCCATGTTGAGTGAGCGTTGGAAGCAGGCTGTGTTCCCAGTGAAGATAGCCTTTCGCGTCCTCGAGGTTTCCGTGGTGACGATTTGGAAAGAACAGCGGTTGGTCAACCGGGTGTGTGCGGTGCTGAATGTGGGAATGATCGATCAGATCCGGGGATACTTCTTGCCAACTGATGCAAGTCGCCTGCTCAATTCCGAGCCATGCTAGCAATATGGCTGTCTGTCTTTTGGTGGCGTCGGTCTCACAAATCACCACGTACGTCACCGTTGGCAGAAGTTCCCTGAATAGCGAGCGTGGCACCCAGGATGAGTTCTGGACGCGACTTCGCGAGAACGATCGACTGGGCCGGGTGTCGATTACCGTGCAATGGTCTTCGATCTTGACGAAGGCACTCTGTTGGGCGCTGATTTCATGTGTTGTTTGCGATGCCGTTGCATTGGTCTCGCGGATTCGTGCATCCCATCCCATCCGGCGTAGCCACAGGACAGTCACGCTGACGTCGAGAGCATGTGGGCCTTCAACGATCACTGGGATGTGATGTGTGCCTAGATACTGGTCAGTGCTTTGAATCAGAGTGGTCGGAGAGATCGAGGGAGTATCCAGAGGATCTTCGCACACCGTGAGCAATCGGAAGTCTCGTGATTCATTCAGCCAAGCGACTTCTTCAGTGGCGGTAAAAATCGGCAGATGATATTTCTTTATCAACACTTGAGCGCGTGAATTCTCTTCGCTGGAGGTAATGAGATCCACTTGCTCAGTTGGATGATTGAACTGGCGGGTTCCGCCCGCGATCTCCCAGCCCTGGGTTCCACCAGAAATGCATTGAATGGTTGCTGGGAAGTCGAGATCGACAAGTGTTTGGGCAGCGATGATGCCGCGTGTCCGTCCAGCACAGTGCACACGAAGATGAGTCTGTTGAGTTTTGAGTGCTCCCAATCGTCCGGTCGGACAGTGCCGCGATCCAGGTAGCGTAAATCTGTTGAACTCTTCCAAAGGCCTGACATCAAATTGATCGTGAACCGGTGATTTCATGGCCTCTCGGGGAGAAATATGGGACATGGATCCAGTTTGCTCAACCCATTCGCCAAAGGCTTTTGATGGCGTATATTCTCCCCCCCATGTCGGTAACCCAGCAGCTTCCCAAGCGCTAAATCCGCCTCTGATGACCTTGGGTTGGAGATTGGTTTTCTGTGTGATTAAGTGACTCGCCCAAGTGGTGAGCAGCTCGTCATCTCCAATGACTAGAGCTGTCGCGGATTCTGATCCAAACAAGGTGTCACAGTGGGTTTCGAGAGAATCGATTGGAGCGTTGACGGCGAACACAGGGTGATTTGCGACATAGTGATGACGACTGCGGATGTCGATGAATGCTATGGGCTCGGGAGTTCTCAGTCTCTCAAGTGCCTCGTCAATCGACATGGATTCGCATGGATTGTGCAGCGCATGATTTATTGTTACCATAATACCCACATGTTGTTTTTTCGGAAAGAGGTGATCAATGTCAACACTTTCAACTGTTCGTGCCGGTTTATCTGTTGTTAACCCATTCACGAATTTGGTCGAGCCACTGATCACCTCTGTGATTGGTTTTGCAAAATCGTTGAGACTCGCAATTGAGGTCTCAGGGGAAATCGATACTGCCAATCGCTTAACCTCCCGTGGTCGAGCATTACTCAACATCCGCGAAGATTAATCGACGTTTTCTTTCACGTTATGAAGCCATAGAGTTGGCAGATTGTCGACAATCTGTCATCGTTTGATTCTTTCATGAGTCAACTGGCTGCGATCGATCGGTATCGCAGCCCTCCCACGATGGTGATCACATGCGCATAACAGCAATTTACGATTCGGTCGAGTCCATCGCGTCAGACATCCAAAACGCGTACATCAATTTTTCTCAAATGACCTGTTCGGTTGTGGCTGTTGTGACTGATCAGATCGTCGATGGCCGACCCGTGGTCGGATTTGGCTTTAATTCCAACGGTCGATACAACGCGTCAGGAATTTTAAAAGACCGATTGATTCCTCGTTTGCTTGAAGCCAATCCTGACGATCTGATCGACAGTGAGGGTTTTCTTGATCCCCACTTGGCTTGGGATGTGATGATGCAAAACGAGAAGCCAGGTGGTCATGGCGAGCGTTCAGTCGCTGTTGGCGTGTTGGATATGGCATTGTGGGATGCGAGAGCAAAAATGCAGAATCGGCCTCTCTACCAACTCTTGGCTGAGCGAGCTCAGCGAACTCCTGATGATCAGGTTTGGGTTTACGCAGCCGGTGGGTATTACTACCCCGGAAAGGATATCGTCGGCCTTCAAGACGAGTTTCGTCAGTATCTTGATTTGGGCTACACCGTTTGCAAAATGAAAATCGGTGCAGCCAGTCTCGGGCATGACTGTGATCGGATTGAAGCCGCACTTCAAATTGTTGGTGAGGGTAACCTCTGTGTCGATGCCAATGGTCGATTTGATCGAGAAACAGCGCTCGCGTACGCAGATGCGATCCAGCAGTACAATTTATTTTGGTATGAGGAGGCAGGGGATCCCTTGGATTTTGATATCCAGGCGGCACTGACAGACGCTTATGCGTTACCCACAGCAACTGGTGAAAACTTATTCTCGCACCAAGATGCGCGAAACTTGCTTCGCTATGGAGGAATGCGTTCGGAGGTGGATTACTTACAATTTGATTGCGCGCTTTCCTACGGTCTCGTTGAGTATTACCGGACGCTGGATGTTCTGGCGGATTATGGGTGGTCACCGAGGCGTGTTGTCCCCCATGGTGGCCATCAGATGTCGTTGCATCTCGCGGCGGGCCTCGGACTCGGTGGCAATGAATCCTATCCTGGTGTCTTTCAGCCCTTCGGTGGTTTCTCCGATGAGTTAACAATTGAAGCAAGTTACGTCGGACTGCCGAATTCTCCCGGCCTTGGTCTTGAGAATAAGGCGAATTATCGCAAGATGCTGAAGGATGCCTTCGGGGATCGACTGGCGTTGGCTTAAGACAAGGCCCGATTCGATTCTTGCCTTGAATGCACTGGCGTAAGGATGTGCGGTCGCTAGGCAAGTTGGGCAGATCCCGGCTAAAGATTGGCGAGTCGGTCTGCCAGTTCAATGATTGAGTCAGCCTCGAGACTCCATTGACCAGTCGCTCTCAAGTCCTGTTGTTGATTTGGCCCATGTTCGGTCGGCCGTCTGACAAAGGCTGTTTGCATCCCAGCATTTTGCGCGGCCTGCAAATCTGAATTGTGCGCGGCCACCATCATGCATTCTGCTGGTTTGAGTTGAAGTGCTGAGCATGCTCTGGAGTACGATTCAGGCGCCGGCTTGTAGGTTCTGACAACTTCAGATCCCAGGATGACATCCCACGAATACCCATTGTATTTGGCAAGGTTAACCGCGAGCGCAAGATGACCGTTGGACTGAGAGGCACAAATGAACTCCCTTTTCAGTCGTTCAATACCGCTGACACTGTCTGGCCAACAGGGAAGTCGGTGCCAGGCTTTGGTGAGCCAATTAGTTTGGTTCTCATCGCCAAGGTCGAATTCAAACTCCTTGGACAGTTTGACAAGGTTTTCAGCATGTAAAGTGTCTAGGTCGACGTAACCGCGACGACCAGATCGCACCGGTTCCATGGACGGTTGATACTCGGCACGCCAAGCATCGGCGACTGATTCGGGATCTGTGTTGCTGGGATGGGTTTGAAAATGGATCGCCAGATCTCGAGCGATGCCCGATCGCCAGTCCACGACTGTGCCAAACACGTCAAACAACAACGCCTTCGGCTTCACCCACCTCGCTCCATATGCACCAACAGATCATGAAAGCGTTCGCCCTGAATCATCACGTGCTGTCTCGAGATTCGATCTGCTTGGTCAGCATCGCCTGCTTCAATCGCCTCAACGATCTCGAAATGCTCGCCCAGCGACTGAGGCATCCGGCCGCGAACACGAAGTTGAAGTCGTCGAAATGACTGCAATCGTCGTCGTAAGGAGCGCGTCTCATTGGCAAGAAAGCTATTCCCACATGCGATGTAGATGCACTCATGAAAGTCCACGTTTTTGTGGTAGTACAAATCGCTGTCATTGGCTTTGATGGCGTCTTCGCAGCCTACGTTAGCGGCCTTGAGTTCAGCGAGCTGTTCGTCGCTGATTCTTCGAGCGGCCAGTCGCGCGCACATCCCCTCGAGCTCACTCATCACCTCGAACATTTCGACCATGTCGCGAAGGGATGGTGCTTTGACGAAACACCCACGTTTTGGAATCTGTGTGGCGAGCCCTGAGCCCACTAATTGCAATAATGCTTCGCGCACCGGAGTGCGGGAAACTTCAAATCGTTCAGCCAGTGAAGCCTCGTCGAGCTTGGCCCCATCTTTGAGCTGACCGGTTGCGATTTGTTCTTCGACCCCTTGAAAGACTCGGGTGGCGGCTCGACTACTCATAATGTGAAACTCGTTGCATCTTATTTTTGTATACGATAATTTCTACACAGCATACATAAATATGCAAGCCGGAATAACCCATAACAATCGGCAGGAGCCTGAAATGAAAGTAAAAGCCCTTGTAACCGCTGCGATCGGTGCAGCATTGATGAGTTCAGTCGCAAGTGCGGCAGAGCTGCGTCTCTCCCATCAATGGTCAACTAAAGATGTTCGTCACAAAGTGGCTGAGATCGTTGCAAACCACGTCAAAGATGCCAACGTTGATTTGGAAATTAAGATTTTCCCGTCAAAATCATTGTTTAAGCCTCGTGAGCAATACAAACCCTTGTCTCGCGGACAACTGGATATGACAGTCCTGCCATTATCCTACGCAGGTGGTCAGCAACCATCTTATAACCTGACGTTGATGCCAGGTCTGGTGAAAAATCACGATCACGCAGCGCGTCTAAACTACTCTCCCTTTATGGATGCAGTGCAAGAAAAAATGGCTGAAGACGATGTCATGGTTCTTGTGCACGGTTACCTAGCCGGTGGTTTTGCTGGCAAGGACAAATGCCTCTCGAACCCATCCGATGTCAAAGGGATTCAGATGCGTGCCGCTGGTAAATCGTTTAATCAGTTGTTAGCGGGTGCCGGAGCTTCAATTGCTTCCATGGCATCGTCTGAAATTTATAACGCCATGCAAACAGGTGTTCTGGATGGAGCCAACACATCATCTTCATCGTTTGTTTCGTACCGGATCTACGAACAGGTGAAATGCTACACCCCAGCAGCTGAGCAAGCGTTGTGGTTTATGTATCAGCCGCTACTGATGAATAAATCAACCTTCGACGGCCTCAACGATGCGCAAAAGAAAGCGTTACGTGAAGGCGCGAAAAAAGCGGAAACCTTTTATCTAGCAGAAGCGAAGAAAGAAGACGCAGAGTCTGTTCGCGTGTTCAAAGAAGCTGGCGTTCAAATCAAAGAAATGACCAAAGATGAGTTCCAAGCTTGGCAAGATCTTGCAAAGCAAACAGCTTATAAAGAATTCGTTGCCGGTTACCCCGAAGGACAGCGCTTTCTCGATCTCGCACTTGCGGTCGAGTAATTCAAGTATCGCCCGGTCGTAAGACCGGGTATTTCCAGGACAATGAACATGCAGGCATATATCCGTACAGTGAATGCAGTTTCACAAACGGTAGGGGTGATTGCGGCCGGAATGATCGTGATTGCTGTTGCGATCACTTGCCAAATGATCTTCATCCGCTACTTCTTAAACGGTTCAACGATCTGGCAAACCGAAGCCGTCATCTACCTCATGGTTGGTGCGACACTGCTTGGATTGCCTTACGTGCAAAAGTTAAAAGGCCACGTCAATGTCGATTTGGTCCCGATGCTTTTACCGCCTGTGGCAAGGAAGTTACTGATGATTGCGAGCTATTTGGCAGCAGTCGCGATCCTTGCTGTCATGACTTACCACGGATGGGAATTAGTTCACATTTCTTATGCCCGCGGATGGGTGTCTGAGACAGTCTGGGGCCCCCCATTGTGGATTCCATACCTTGCGATGCCGATTGGGTTTGGCCTTTTTGCACTGCAGTTGCTGGCGGATCTTTTTGAGACATTGCAGACCCCAGCGGAAGACATCGTTATCGAAGGGAGCGGCCACTAATGGATCCATTGTTATTAGGTGCGATTGTCGCGGCTGTTACGATTTTTATTTTGTTTTCAGGGATTTCAGTCGCCAATGGGTTATTGGTTGTCTCTGCACTTTTCCTAATGATTTTTGATGGATTCGGCTCACTGGAATTAATCCCAGAAGTCCTGTTCGGTAAACTCGATAATTTCGCGTTGCTATCAATTCCGATGTTTATTTTGATGGGTGCTGCGATTGCGTCGACCAGAGCTGGCGCTGATCTATACGAAGCTTTGGACCGTTGGTTGACCCGTATTCCCGGTGGGTTGGTTGTTTCAAATCTTGGGGCATGTGCGCTTTTTGCTGCGATGTCTGGCTCATCTCCTGCGACTTGCGCAGCCATTGGGAAAATGGGTATCCCCGAGATGCGCAAGCGGAACTTTCCAGATGGCGTCGCGGCCGGTTCGATCGCAGCAGGCGGAACCCTCGGGATTCTGATCCCACCGTCGATCACGATGATCGTTTACGGGATTGCCACAGAAACATCGATCGGACGACTGTTTTTAGCCGGCGTTCTGCCTGGACTGATGTTGGTCGGCCTTTTCATGGCCTGGTCTATCTATGCGACCTGGCGTGAAGGTGGTATCGATGCGTTGGCTGGACGGACGTTTACCTGGAAAGAGAAGTTTGAAGTCCTCCCACGCGTGATTCCCTTTTTATTGGTGATTCTCGGCGTTCTTTATGCATTGTATGGAGGTGTTGCGACGCCTTCAGAGACAGCAGCTGTCGGTGCGCTTTTGTGCCTAGGGCTTGCCATTATTATTTACAGGATGACAGACCTGTCTTTGGTCTGGGTGATGCTGCGCGACGCAACCAAAGAGTCAGTCATGATTCTGTTTATTATTGGGGCGGCCGGTGTCTTCTCATACATGTTGTCGAGTTTGTTTATCACCCAAGCGATCGCTGAGTGGATCGGTACACTGGATGTGAACCGTTGGGTATTGATGTTGTACGTCAATGTGTTTTTGTTAGTGGCTGGGTTCTTCTTGCCTCCGGTCGCTGTGATCCTAATGGCCGCACCCATTTTGATGCCGATTATTTTGGGTGCAGGCTTTGACCCTTATTGGTTTGCTGTCGTTCTCACGATCAACATGGAGATTGGTTTAATTTCTCCACCTGTCGGACTCAATCTATATGTGATCAACGGGATTGCGCCTGAAATCCCGCTGAAGACGATTCTTAAAGGATCGCTTCCTTACGTTGCCTGTATGGTGGTGGCGATTCTGATTTTGTGCTTGTTCCCAGGGATTGCCACTTGGCTGCCTGATGTACTGATGGGAACTGCAGTCTCATGAGCGCGCGCTATCGAATTGGCCAAATTGTCCCCAGTTCTAACGTCACGATGGAAACCGAGATTCCAGCATTATTCCGTGCTCGTGAGTTAATTTACGATGATCGGTTCACTTTCCACTCCAGCCGGATGCGCATGAAACAGGTCACCAAAGAAGAGTTGGCCGCGATGGATCGTGATAGTGATCGGTGTGCATTGGAGTTATCGGATGCCTCGGTGGATGTCATGGGCTATGCCTGCCTGGTTGCGATCATGTCGATGGGGCTTGGATATCACCGGGAGAGTCAAGCGCGACTGCATCAGGTGACGCGTGACAATGGTCATCCATGTCCTGTGGTCAGCTCTGCTGGAGCCTTAGTTGAGGGTCTTTCTGCATTACGAGCTCAACGAATCGCATTAATTACTCCCTACCGGAAACCGTTGACCGATTTAGTCTGTCAGTATTTAGAATCGGAAGGGTTTGAAGTCTTAGACGCGATCAGTCTTGAGATTCCAGATAACCTCGAAGTTGCGCGCCAGGACCCAATGGCGCCAGTTGATCTTGTTGATCGTCTCAATCTCTCGAATGTAGACACCTTAGTGGCCTCAGCCTGCGTACAGATGCCCTCGCTTCCGGCAGTGGCACACCTACAAGCGAAAACGGGCGTTCCAACATTATCTGCCTCCGTGGCAACAAGCTATCGGATGATGCGCGAGCTGCAGTTGGACACGCAAATACCAGGTTTTGGTGCGTTATTTGAGTGAGCAGATCATGATGGCGACGGGAATCAAACAGTGGATTCAGCAAGTAACCGATCGAGCGCTTGAGATCCTGGATCTGAAATCTGAGGGCATCCCTCTCGATGATCTGATCTCACAGTGTCATGCGGTCTTGTCCCGTCGCGGCGAAGCCACCGGACTGGCTTTAGCTGGCTCTGTGGTGGCCTCCTGGCAGGCGCTTGAATCCAATCAGCATCTGTCGTTCTTTCAGGCACTGATTGCAGAGTTTGGCCCCGATCAAGAACGGCTCGAGCAAGCAATTGCTGACTATCAAAAGAATGTTGACGATGTCAACGTGATGCGATTGCATCAGGCCGCTGAGGCAAAGCGTCAAGAACTTTTTCGGCGAATCAATGCAGCGCCAAACGGCCTGCAAACACTCATTTTGATGCGCGAGGCGTTGCGTCGATTATTGCGTGAACATCCTGAGTTGAAACCAATCGATCAGGATCTGGTGCATTTATTTACCTCTTGGTTCAATAAAGGCTTCTTAAGACTTGAACGGATTGACTGGCAAACACCAGCAGCGGTTTTAGAGAAGCTGATCCAGTATGAGTCGGTACATGAGATCCAGGGATGGGATGACCTGCGTCGGCGCCTTGCCGAAGATCGGTTGTGCTTCGCCTATTTTCACCCTGTGATCCCGGATGAGCCTCTGATTTTTGTCGAAGTTGCTTTGGTCCAGGGAATGTCGGATGCGATAGCGCCATTGTTGGATTCGCCGCCCGCGCCACCGATTGCTGCTGATACCGCGGTGTTTTATTCGATTAATAATTGCCAACCGGGCCTTGCCGGGGTCAGTTTCGGTAATTTGCTGATCAAGCAAGTGGTTTCCGTGCTTCAGGCCGAGCATCCGCGCTTGAAGCGTTTTGTCACGCTTTCTCCGATTCCTGGGTTACGTCTCTGGCTTGAAACCGAAGGCCGTGAGTTTTTACACCGATTTGAATCATCAGATGATGAGACGGCTCTAAAATCGATTGTTGCTCAGTATTTGACATCAGGGCACGGGGCCAAACTGAAGGATCCAGTGGCTCGGTTTCACCTAGGTAACGGCGCAACACTGGAACGAATCAATGCAAACGCGGACCTCAGTAGTCGAGGTCAGCAGCAAAGTTTTGGATTCATGGTGAACTACCTCTACGAGCTCGACGACATCGTCCGAAACCATGAACAGCTGATGGAATCCGGTCAAATAGCGACGTCGAAAGACGTGCAGCAATTATTAAAAAAAACGAGAAAACATCAATTAAAGGAATTGTCCCATGACGCATAATGTCTTTGCGGCTATTCAGACGAATCTGAAGCACCACGCCGAACGCACTTTGTTGACCATTCCGAATGGACGGCAACTCACCGGGTCAGATCTTGATCGTGAATCTGCAATTTTAGCGGGTGCGCTGATGGGGCTCGGCCTTGAGGCCGGCGATCGAGTCTCAGCTCAGATCGAAAAAGGCTGGATGAATGTTGTGCTCTATTTAGCGGTGTTGCGGTCTGGAGCCGTGTATTTACCGTTGAATTCCGCCTATACCAATAGCGAAATTGAATACTTTGTGACGGATGCAGAATCCAAACTGCATATTTGCAGCTCGGATCGTGCCGAGCACGTGGAGTCCTTGCGGTCACAAATCCCAGAATTACAGGTCTTAACCTTGGATCATGAGAGCGGGACGTTGATCGACCTTTTTGATGCGGCAAAAACGTCAGGCCAGATGTCAGATGAGGTCGTCTCCCGTGTTGCCGATGATCTCGCGTCAATCATCTACACCTCAGGAACAACCGGTAAGCCGAAAGGTGCCATGATTACCCACAGTAACCTTGCAGCGAATGCGAAGATGCTGACCGAAGCTTGGGCCTACAGCTCAGATGATGTGCTGTTGCACGCGCTACCGCTATTCCATGTCCATGGTCTGTTTGTGGCCCTGAATTTGGCTCTGATGAACGGTGGCCCGATGATCATGCTTCCCAAATTCGACCCCGATCTGGTGCTCTCGGTCATGCCTTCGGCTACGGTCATGATGGGAGTCCCGACCTTTTATACTCGATTGTTGGCTGATTCACGGTTCGACCGGCAATCCAGTGGTCACATGCGTCTGTTCATCTCTGGATCAGCGCCATTACTCGTTGAAACATCCGATGAGTTCTTCGACCGGACAGGGCAGCGAATTCTCGAACGTTATGGCATGACCGAAACAGGGATGAGTTGCTCGAATCCGCTCCATGGCGACCGTCGCGCAGGGTCTGTGGGGCCTCCGCTTCCTGGTGTTGAAGTTCGTATCATGGGCGAGGATGGTGAAGAGTTACCGAGAGGCGACATCGGGGCTTTGGAAGTCAAAGGCGAACACGTTTTTAAGGGCTATTGGAAACTTCCGGAAAAAACAGCGTCTGAATTCAAAGGTGACTGGTTTATCACCGGTGACATGGCCACTCTCTCAGAGGATGGTTATGTCTCCATTGTCGGCCGAGGTAAAGATCTGATTATTTCCGGTGGCTTGAATATCTATCCCAAGGAAATTGAAGACGTCTTAAACGATCAGGACGGGGTGGTAGAAAGCGCTGTGGTTGGCGTCCCTCACCCAGATTTCGGAGAGGGTATTGTCGCTGTTTTAGTCGGTGACCAGGCATTGGATATGGCTGGTCTCGAATCGGCTTGTCGAGAAAAGCTTGCTGGATTCAAGGTCCCGCGTCGGTGGGTGCAGTTGCAGGCATTACCAAGAAATACGATGGGTAAGGTCCAGAAAAATCTCTTGCGAGACGATTACGCAACCAGCTTTTCATAAGCGAGTGTTTAGCTGGCGTAAGCCGGCTTTTTTTAAGGTCTTAAGTAGACAAATCCTTGTTGCTGGAGTTTTCCGATCTCCGCAACACCGGATGGAACCACGTCTGACTCTTCAGCAAAATACAGATCATCCAATGCGATTTTTCGACCTTTCAGTGTGTTTGCACAGATTTTAAAGTCGACGCCTTGGCCTCGTAATGAATCAATACGCCCTGCGGCATCTTGATTGTTTTGTGCGACTGAACGCAGTAACTCAATGCCATTGCCGTGCAAGACAAACTGAATTTCATAATTGTCTTGACCGAGTGCGTTGATGTGGTTCTGTGCGTTTCGCATCGCTCCAATTGCTCGTTTTCCGTCACTGTAATTGACGTGGTAGACGACTTTTTGCTTGTCATACGAACTGTTGCCGAACACCGTTCCGGTGATCAGCAGTGATAGTGCCGCAAAGGTTGCGACGAGATATTTGGTCATGCCCTGAACTCTCTTGTTGTGCATTTGAGAGTTGATTGAACGGCGAATCGAATTGGTTTTCAACTTCGAATTTCTACCTAGCAAATAACGGATTTGCATAAGGTAGAAATTCTGTCGATGGTGGGTGAATTATTCGTCGAGGAACGATCGTAAATGATCAGAACGACTCGGATGTCTCAGTTTGCGAAGCGCTTTTGCTTCAATTTGGCGAATCCGTTCTCGGGTGACGTCAAACTGCTTGCCGACTTCTTCTAAGGTATGGTCGGTATTCATATCGATCCCAAAGCGCATCCGTAAGACTTTCGCCTCTCGAGCAGTCAGGCTCGCTAATACTTGACGAGTGGACTCTGTCAGCCCTTCAACCGTTGCTGAGTCCACTGGCGAAGAGATGGTGGTGTCCTCAATAAAATCACCCAGCGAGCTGTCTTCATCGTCACCAATGGGTGTTTCCATTGAGATCGGCTCTTTGGCGATTTTCAGTACCTTACGGACTTTATCTTCGGGCATTTCCATACGTTCGCCCAGTTCTTCAGGCGTTGGTTCACGTCCCATTTCCTGGAGCATCTGGCGGCTGATGCGATTGAG
This sequence comes from Litorivicinus sp., assembly GCA_009886945.1. Taxonomy (GTDB): domain Bacteria; phylum Pseudomonadota; class Gammaproteobacteria; order Pseudomonadales; family Litorivicinaceae; genus HIMB30. The sequence continues at coordinate 14,360 of QXYM01000073.1, read as the reverse complement.
CTTATTGATGGTTTCAATCATATGGACTGGGATTCGGATGGTCCGCGCTTGGTCAGCAATTGAGCGTGTGATTGCCTGCCGAATCCACCAGGTCGCATAAGTCGAGAACTTATAGCCACGGCGATATTCGAATTTATCAACCGCTTTCATCAAACCAATGTTGCCTTCCTGGATCAAGTCGAGGAATTGCAGCCCACGATTGGTATATTTTTTCGCAATGGAGATGACAAGCCGTAGGTTGGCTTCCACCATGTCTTTCTTTGCACGGCGTGCTTTGGCTTCCCCCATCGAGAGACGGCGGTTGACCTCGCGAAGCTCAGGGATCGTCACACCAACGCCTTCCGCGATGGACTGAAGTCGAGCTTGGCACCGCTGCACGTCGGGAACGACAGCTTCGAGTTTCTCCAATTTTTTCTTTTTCGCGACACCTGGGATCCACTCGAAGTTGGTCTCATTGCCATGCCATTCTTTAATGAAGATCTTACGATCAAGCTTGCCTTGCTTAGTGCAGAGCCGGAGGATTTCTCGCTCCTGATCTCGGATGGAATCGAGCACTTTCCGAAACTCAACACAGAGTTCTTCAAATAGCCTTGGGGTTAACTTCAATGAGGCAAAGACAGCGCCGATTTCATCAATCGCTTCTTTGGCTTCTTTCGCATCGCGACCTTTTTTCGTAATGACTTTAGACGCCTTGGCAAGATTGGTTCTGAGCGCTTCGAAACGCGCTCTGACTTCTTCGGGGTCTGGCCCTGTGTCACCTTCTTCGGCTTCATCATCTGTATCACCGCTGTCATCGTCGTCGGTGTCAGCGTCATCAAAATCTTGATCATTCACGTCTTCGGTCGAAGCGGCCTCGGTTGGCGCAACATCTTCAGGATCGGGGTCTAGGAATCCAGCCAACAAGTCAGACATCCGGCCTTCATCGGCTTGGATGCGGTCGTAAATCGCGAGGACTGATTCAACAATTCCTGGATAATAGGCCATGGCTTGCATGACTTCCCGAATTCCTTCCTCAATCCGCTTGGCGATGACAATTTCACCTTCGCGTGTCAGGAGCTCGACCGTTCCCATTTCACGCATGTACATGCGCACAGGATCAGTTGTCCGACCCACATCATTTTCAACAGAGGCAAGGGCGGCAGCGGCTTCTTCAGCGGCTGAGTCGTCAGTGGCATTTGAATTTTCACCGAGTAATAGCTGGTCGTCATCAGGCGCTTCCTCGCCGACAGCGATACCCATGTCTCCGATCATTCGGATGATATCTTCCACCTGATCAGGGTCGGCAATTTCTTCAGGAAGATGGTCATTCACCTCAGCATAGGTGAGGTATCCTTGTTCCTTACCTTTGGCGATCAGGTCTTTCAGACGTGATTGACGCTGCTCGGTTTGCGTAAGTTCCTGATCTAACTGTTTTTCTGCCATGAACTGACCTAAGAGATGTAATGTGAAAAGGCCGCGTATTATACACGGAACGGTCAATATTTCTCATTATTTTTTATGTGCTGTCAGCGCTTGATGCAAGTCTTCTGCAGAAATTTTTCCACGCTTCGCATCCTCGGCCAGATGGCGCATGGATTCGGTCACCAATTGTTTTTTGAGTTGCTTGAGCCCGTCAGTGAATTCTGCTTCATAGGAGCTCTCACTAAATAGTGTCTCCCGACCAAGAAGTTTGGATAAGAGGCGACCTAACTCGGTTCCGCTGAAATGTCCCATCAAGCCCGCGGTCGAGGGTTTCTCGGCATTCAGTATCCACTCAGCGACCTGGCTGAGTGCTTGAATGTTGATGAGCCGACTTCGTTCGGGAACCTGAAAGGGCTCGTTGAGTAACGTTGGATTTTGCAACAAAAGCCATAGCAGTCTGTTGGCTAAAGGCTCGGGTTTATTTGGATCTGGAAACTCAAGGGTTGCCGCCGGCTCGATGACCTCCTCAATATCCAACAGTGGTTCAGGGATATCCGAGAAATCAGTATCGGTCTCATCCTGCTCCTCTGGACGGAGTGTCTCAAAGCTTGCGATTTCGGGGTCATGTGGGGTCACCTGGCCCTCCGAGACGCGAGGACTCACAACGTCATGAACGACGGGTTCGATCTTCAGATCCTGCAATCGTGCATCGAGATCGGATCGACGTGTCCCTGATAATTCACTCAGCGTATCGAGCATCAGTGATCGATAAATACTCGCTGGGATTTTTGCAATTTTTGGCAGAGTCAATGCAGTCAGGCGTGCTCGGCCGTCGAGCTTACTCAAGTCAATGTCATCCGATAAGAGCCGAATGAGTGCTTCAGACGCTGGCAGAGCGTCGTTCAGACGTGTCAAAAAGGCGTCGGTTCCTTCATCACGAACCAGAGAGTCTGGATCGTGCCCGTCAGGAAGAAAGAGGAAGCGGATGCTGAATTCATCGCTCAAGAACGGAAGCATGGTATCCAGCGCTCGTTTGGCCGCGGTGCGCCCAGCTTGGTCACCATCAAAACAAACGATCACTTGAGCCGTTTGTCGGCTCAACCGATCTAAGTGGTGGCCCGTCAGCGCAGTTCCTAAGGTAGCGACAGCGAAATCGATGCCAAACTGAGCGAGGGCAACCACATCCATGTAGCCCTCGACGACCAATACACGATCGAGTGAGCGGCATGCTTGGCGAGCTTCATACAGGCCATACAATGTGTCGCTTTTATGAAATAGCTTGGTCTCTGGGCTGTTTAAATATTTGGGTTTGCTATCGTCGAGAACACGACCGCCAAACGCGATGGTTCGACCCCGGATATCACGAATGGGAAACATCACGCGTTCTCGAAAGCGGTCATATTCGCGACCCTGTTGGTTGACCACGGTCAGCCCGGATTCGAGGAGTTGCTTTTTGGTGGGAGCATCGACACCTAGCTGATCAAATAAAAAGCGCCATCCTCCGGGTGCGTATCCAAGTCCAAACCGATGGGCGATAGTCCCTGTCAATCCTCTTCCTTTCAGGTAGTCAACCGCGCGCTGTCGATCTGGATGTGCCTTTAAGGCCCGGCGGAATGCTTGATCGGCTTGCTCAAGAACGGCATACAGCGCTTTGCGATGGCCAGCTTCTGGATCTGCGGCCTCTGTCGGAACCTCAAGCCCTGCAAGTGAGGCCAGATTCTCAATGGCACTGACAAAATCGACCTTGTCATATTCCATGATGAAGCTGATCAATCCCCCGGATGCGCCGCAGCCAAAGCAGTGATACACCTGCTTGTCAGGGCTTACCGAAAACGACGGTGAGGAATCATCGTGAAATGGACAGCGTCCATGATATTCGCGTCCCGATTTTTTCAGAGGAACACGCGTACTGACCACATCGACAATATTGACACGGTCATTCAGTGTTTCGATAAAAGAATCAGGAATTCGTCCAGCCACTTCAGATCCAGAGAATGGGTTCAGCGGTCAGAGTGTATCTGAAAATTGCGGGTTGGATTTAAGTCAGGCGTTCTTTCACGAGTTTGCTGACGACTTGCATATCAGCTCGCCCTTGGACTTTCGGTTTCAACTGACCCATCACTTGCCCCATGCCTTGAGGGCCTGATGCATTGGTGTCGCTGATCGCTTGATCGATGAATGCGATGATTTCGTCGTCGGTCAGTGGTGTCGGTAAGAACTCTTTCAGGATTTCAACTTCAGCCAGTTCGGTATCGGCAAGATCTTGGCGACCTCCATCGACAAACTGATTGGCGGCATCACGACGCTGCTTGGTCATTTTGTCGATGATACTCAGGCATCTCGCATCATCAACTTCGATCCGTTCGTCCACTTCCACGCGCTTAATATCAGCCAACACCATCCGAATGACGCCGAGGCGAAACTTTGCTTTCGCCCGCATGGCATCTTTCATGGCTTCGGTGAGGGTGTTTTTCAGCGAACTCACGCGAACGACTCAGTGATTAATAGAGGCGTTCGAACTTTTTGGTCTCGCGAGACACCTTCTTCAGATGACGCTTCACAGCGGCAGCTGCGGCGCGCTTACGCAGTGTTGTTGGCTTTTCATAGCATTCACGACGACGAACTTCAGAGAGAACGCCAGCTTTTTCGCAAGCACGCTTGAAACGACGAAGTGCAACGTCAAAGGGCTCGTTGTCTTTAATTTTTACCGCAGGCATTAAAAAGCACCTATCCTTAAACTAAACTAACAGTGAATTTGGTATCCCCACTTGGGGCGCGAGAGAATACCAGTGTCTAAAGAAAAAGGGAACCAAATGCGTGTCTTAGGTATTGAAACATCCTGTGATGAGACGGGAATTGCGATCTTTTGCGAGCGCAACGGTCTCTTGGCACATCGTGTCCACAGTCAAATTGATGTTCATGCCTATTACGGGGGCGTTGTTCCTGAGCTAGCGTCGCGAGACCATGTGCGTTATCTGCGTCCACTGGTGGATGAAACACTGAAAGCCTCCGGTCTTCAGTTATCTGAGATCGATGCCATTGCCTACACCACCGGCCCAGGGCTTCTCGGTGCTCTTCTCGTCGGAGCCACTTTTGCTAAATCGTTGGCATTGTCATTGGGTCGGCCGGCACTCGGAGTGCATCATATGGAGGGACATTTATTGGCACCATTGATGGAGACACCGGAATTGCCGATGCCATTCGTTGCACTCCTCGTCAGTGGTGGTCATTCACAACTGATTTTGGTCCGAGGGATCGGCGACTACGAATTATTGGGAACGACGTTAGATGACGCCGCCGGCGAGGCATTCGATAAGACCGCAAAGTTGCTTGATCTGGGGTATCCGGGCGGTCCCAAAATTGCAGCGCTTGCCGAGCAAGGCGATGCCAAGCGATTCGCCTTTGCTCGTCCAATGACTGATCGTCCGGGCTGTGATTTCAGTTTTTCGGGGTTGAAGACTCAAGTCCTGACTGAAGCGCGCCGCCTAGTGAAAGCTGAGCAATTGGATGAACAGGCCAAAGCGGATTTGGCGGCTAGCTTCCAGCAGGCCGTGGTGGATACTTTGGTGATTAAATGTGCGAGAGCACTTGAGCAAACACAGGCGAAAGCACTTGTGATGTCCGGTGGCGTGAGTGCTAACCAACAGTTGCGTGAGTCGCTAAAATCGTTTGAAACCCAAGGCATACAGGTGGCTTATCCAGCACCTGAATTTTGTACAGATAATGGTGCGATGATTGCCTTTGCTGGTCTGATGCGGTTAAGTCGCGGTCAGCAAGATGCGTCGCTTGCGATGACGATCCGTCCTCGCTGGCCTTTAAGTGAACTACCCAAGGTGTCGTAATGGATAGGATGTATGTATCAAGGCTCCCGCTGTTGTCATTAGTTGGGGTTTATTTGCATGAAAAAGAGAATCCGCAACCGCTGTATTTGGACCTCAGCATAAAAATTTCACTTGCGGAAGCGGCTGACTCAGATGACCTTGAGGATACGCTCGATTATTCAGGACTCTGTCATGACATCCAGGCTGCCGCCGCGCGCGAGCATTGCAATTTGATTGAACGGCGATTAACGGATTTGTTGGAAATCGTCTTGTGGGATTCGCGAGTGGAAGAAGTGACTGGTCGGCTTTATAAACCAGGGGCGGTGCCGGGGGCGGAAATTTCTGTGGAAAGAACTCTCAAGCGTTCCGCATAAATCGCCTCGCCAAGTGCTTTTCCAGAGAGGCCGGCGTTGACAAAGGGAGCTGCAGACACCGCACGTACTTGATCGCGTATGAACATCCAGCGCGCTAAAGGAACAGGAAGTTGTTGGGTTTGATCGAACTCGAATAGCAACCTATCGAGTGCTGGATTTGGTGTATTTCCACGGAGCCAGCCAAGCTGACTCATGGCATCGAGACAGGCCTGTGGATTGGTCAACGTGAGATCCTTCAGCCGAATCACAGCGGACAAAAACTGCGAGCGTCGATTCGTTAAGCGAAATGTTGCGGCATAGCGGGCGACACATTCGGTCGTCGGCTCATTACACAGCACCCACTCTGCTAGCCGTGCATCGGCGGACTTGCAAACAAACCTTTCAGGAAGTTTTAGTAGCTCAGGCGCCAGCATGTCGGTGACTTTCAGTCGAGCCAGTTGCGACAATCCATGTTCAGGTCGTTCAGATGCCAGCGTCTTATCCAGCTCAACGATGACGCGTTCGACCGACAACTCAGTGAGTGAGGGGGCCATGCTCTGCATCAAGTGCACAGTCTCGTCGGCCAATTGAAAGTCAAAGCGACCCAGTTGTGCCAGGAAGCGAATTCCACGGAGGATACGTAACGGATCTTCCGCAAAAGCCGTCGAGACGTGTCGTAATAAGCGATCATTGAGGTCTTGTTGCCCACCGAATGGATCAATGAGTTCACCAGTTCGTGAAATCGCCATCGCGTTGATCGTGAAATCTCGTCTCAACAAGTCAGTCTCTAGGGTGACTGAAGGATCGGCATGCACCACAAAACCAGTATGACCTTGTTGCGTTTTCCGTTCAGTCCGAGCGAGTGCGACTTCGACGTGACTCTTCGGGTGTAAAAACACGGGAAAATCTTGGCCGACTTGCTGAAATCCAAGATCGCGCAGGGTATCAGGTGTGGTTCCAACAGCGACGTAGTCAATGTCTTTTGGTGCGAGACCCAATAGCGAGTCACGGACAGCTCCGCCCACCACATACATCTCAATGGTCTCTAGGTTGGTCCCGGCGAGAGGTGCAAATAGACGCGGTAAATCAAACACCTGATGCCACCTGAATCAGTTTCCGGTTGTCGAGACAAATTGCACTCAGGTATCCACCCCAGACGCATCCAGTATCAAGTGATACAGCGTCTGAGTCGCGCTTTCGGCCATTTAAGGTGGCCCAGTGACCGAAAAGAATTTGTCGATCAATCATGGTTCGATGCGGAGCATCCATCCAGGCACAACAACCGGCAGGCGCAAACTCAGGCGCATCTTTGCAACTGAAATCGAGTGCTAGGGTGGATTGATTCACAAATCGCATGCGCGTACAGGCATTAATGAGGAAGCGCGCCTGATCATCTGTTGTCTTGGCATGGTCGTAATGATCCGGAAAATTACCATACATGGATTCGAGCGCGGAAACCCATATCTCTGACTGAAGCCGTTGATGCACTAGCTGGATTTCATGGAGCAAGGTTGACCGATCAAAGAGTGGCCACACGCCTGCGTGGACCACTAGCGCATTGTGTTCTGGAAGATCAAGCGCCAAAGGACGCTGCCGATACCAATCGATCACTGCGTCACAGATGGGTGATTCCAAGAGCGATGTTGTCTTGTCTTTTCCTTTGGGTTCTCTAAGACCTGAGGCCACCGCCAGAAAATTGAGATCATGATTGCCGAGGACAGCAGAACATGCATGCTGGTGCTCAAGCACCCATTGCATCACTGCGAGGGAATCATCGCCTCGCGCGATTAAATCACCGGCAAAAATAATGTGATCTGTCGAGGGGTCAAAGGCAAGCGCAGTCAGCAGCCGATTGAATGCGCTGGCACATCCTTGGACGTCTCCAACCACGTAGGTCGACATTAGTGCAGAGCCCCCGGGTTCAAGAGCGTGAATACAGGGATCTTTGCTTTGAAGATTTCACCATCTGCTGACACCATTTCGAAGAATCCTTCCATGGTTCCCACTGCGGTCTCGAGAATCGCGCCAGAGGTATAGGTAAAGGCATCACCTGGAACAATGGTTGGTTGTTCACCGACCACCCCGTCACCGTGAACTTCACGCACACCGCCTTCACCGTCGGTGATCTTCCAATAACGATGTAACAGTTGAGCGGGGAGGGTGCCGTTATTGGCAATGGTGACCGTATAGGTAAATACAAAACGGCCTTCACCTGGATTTGATTGCGCCTCGATAAAGGTAGCTTCCGCGTTGACATCGACTTGATAGCGTAGATCGCGCATCACAGACTTCCTTCTCGTTGGCTGATATGGTTTGCAAGGTGTACATAGGTTTCCACAGATAAACGTTCAGGTCGATCTTGTGGATTGATCTCTAAATGCGCAAATTCTTCGGTATTGATCAGCTCTTTGAGATTGTTGCGCAATGTCTTTCTGCGCTGACTAAAGGCCTGCCTGACCACTGCCTTCAGCATATCCATGGACTGGATTTGTGCCCGTTTGTCAGCATCTGGGATGATGCGTATCACCCCGGAATCGACTTTCGGGGCTGGGGCAAAGCTTTCTGGTGGCACATCGATTAACGGTTCAACGCGAGCAGTCGCCTGAATCATCACGCCTAATCGACCATAGGCCGATTCTCCAGCGTTGGCTGCGATTCGATTGACCACCTCTTTTTGCAACATGACATGAATATCTCGGATGTTCTGTCCGAGATCGAGCAATTGAAACAGCAAGGGGGTCGAGATGTTATACGGGAGATTGCCGACCACGCGAAGCGGGGTGTTTAACTGGGTGAAATCAACCTTGAGGACATCCTGATTGATCAGTCGGCAACGCTCGGGCGCCTTTGTGACAAACCTCGCGAGCAGCCCCGGGATCAGATCGCGATCGAGCTCAATGAGCGTCAGATCGCAACCGGACGCATAAAGCCCTTCAGTGATGGCGCCGTGACCGGGTCCGATCTCAACCACGGCATCAGTCGGTGACGCATTGACGGATGCCAAAATCGCATCGATGACGCGTCCATCAATGAGAAAATTCTGGCCGAAACGTTTGCGTGCGGATTGAGCAAGTTCTTTGGACACAGTGGTTTCCAGCAAAAAGGCAAGTGTACCTGACTGAAAGATTCTTTAGGTGATTGCGGTAGTCAGCCGTTTAGCCTCGCGGATCGCGGCAACTAATCCACCGGTACTGGCAAGACCTTTGCCGGCGAGGTTTAGGGCGGTCCCATGGTCAACGCTGGTTCTGACGATCGGCAGTCCGAGGGTGATATTTACCGAGTCACCAAATCCCTGATATTTCACAACAGGAAGTCCTTGATCATGGTACATCGCGATATGACAGTCGGCTTGTGCGCGGATATCTGGAGTGAAGGCTGTATCCGCCGGGAGCGGTCCTTCGAGATGAACGTCAGGGAATTGTTGCCGCAACGCTTCAAGAGTCGGACGAATGACTTCAATCTCTTCGCGGCCGAGATGCCCATCTTCTCCTGCATGAGGATTCAGGCCTAAGACGTGAATTCTCGGTGTTGGAATCTGAAAGACGTTGCGGAATGCTTCAATCACAATGGTCGTGACGCTTCGAACACGTTCTGGCGTAATGGCTTGGGGAACATCTTTGAGTGGTAGGTGTGTCGTGACCAGCGCGACCCGGCAATCGGTTGAGGTCAGCATCATGACGACCTCAGAGAGTCCATAGAAATCCCTTAAGAACTCGGTATGACCGGTGAAATCATGGAATCCCGCGTCACGAATCGTCCCTTTGTTAACGGGCCCTGTGACCAATGCTCGAAAGCGTCCATCATTGATGCCATTCAGCGCATGTTCCAGCGACTTCAGGCAATACCCCGCATTGATCGGATCGGAAACCCCTGGGGCATTGGCTGGGTCTGCGGCTGCCACCGGTTCAACATAGACAATCCCTTGCGTTCGCTCAGGATTATAGTGATCCGCATCCATGATGCTGACTGGAAGCCCTAAGACTTCGGCGCGCCGTTGAAGAATTTCCGGATCAGCGATTAGGATTCCCTCGAGTTCACCATCAATGGCAGCCTGGATGCAAAGATCTGGACCAATGCCCCCGGGATCACCGGGTGTGATGGCAAGTGGAATCATGGTTTCAGTTCAACAAAAGCATCTGCACGAACCTGGCGAAGCCAAGAATCAAGTTCCTGAGAGAACTTCCGTTCGGTCAGGATGCGACGCGCACGATCCTTCATTTGTTCTTCTGAGATGTCCGACTCACGAGTGTCGAGGACTTCAATTAAATGAAATCCAAACCGACTTTTTGTCACGCCGCTTAAGGTATTCAGAGGCAGTTGTGTCATGACGTTCGCGAAACCGGGGACCAATTGATCGGCTCGGACCCAACCCAGATCCCCCCCTTTGGCAGCACTTAAGGGATCTTCTGAGAAACGTCGCGCCAAATCAGCAAACTCTGCACCACCTTCCAGTTCGCGACGAACGTTTTGCGCTAGTTGCTCTGCTTTTTCCAAAGACCGGACGGCGTCAGGTTTGATTAGGATATGCCGTGCTTTGTATTCAGTGACAACCACTGATTGGTCGCCGCGACGATCACGAACGGCAATTAAATGAAAACCACCGGGTGAGCGGATTGGGCCGACCAATGTATTTTTCTTGGCCTCTGTCAGGGCATCAGCAAACGATGGATTCAGTTCGAGGATGTTTCTCCAGCCAAGATCACCGCCTTGACTTGCCTCTGGTGCATCTGAATAGCGCACTGCCATTTGTCCAAACGGCGCACCTTTTAACAAGGCATCTCGAATTTGCACGGCCTTTTGTTCGGCTTGCTGGATGACTTCAGGGCTTGGTCGATTCGGTAATCCCACAACGATTTGGCTTAAAAGCAGCTCAGGAGCAGTACTGACCTGCCCTCCGGTGGTTTCCATGAATCGTTCTAATTCGGTGTCACTGATGCGAATCCGGGTCTTCACTTCGCGATCACGAATGGCGTTGATCAGCAATTCTCGACGGATCTGCTCACGAAACACCGCAAAGCTTTTCCCTTCTGATTCGATGGTATTTTTGAGACCCAGTAAGTCTGTCTCGCGGTTTTTGGCGATTTGCAGCAGCGTCTCATTGACCCGCGCATCATCGATCTGAAGGCCGCGGCGTTTTGCCACCTCAACTTGTGCTTGCTCTAGAATCAAACGTTCGAGGACTTGTTCACGCAATTCATCGTTGATTTCGACAGCATTGCCTCGAGACTCTGCTTGCGTTTTTAAATCGTTCAAGCGCGTCTCAACATCGCTGGCTAAAACCACTCCTGAATCGACGACAGCCACAATTTTGTCAATGACTCGAGCGTTAGCAATCCCAATCAGATTGCTAAAAATCAGTGCTGAGAGCGCACATTTAATACCGAGCTTCAGAGAGTTCATAGCCTTCCAATAAACGTTCCATGATTGAGGAAGCTCCACGTCCTAAAACGCCGAGTCCTTTGAGTTCTACTTGCAGTTTGACGGAGTGTCCGCCGTTGGTTGAGGTGACTTGGTCACGTTCGTAGGCATGCACCACTGCGGCACGCCAGCAACAACTTTCATATTCAATACCAACGACTTGATTCACGCGCTGTTCGGTATTTGGCTCCCACTGCGTCCCAGCCAGAAACCGCCAATCTTGTCCGATTTGGTTAGAGATGTAGAGGTCGGTTCGCGTGGCCGCATCGTTATCCCACACAATCCGCTGCGTCACATAATCGGTCTCAGAGGTTTTGTATTTCACTTCATTGGTCGCCGTATCCATTGTTTCGCCATCTGCAACGGAGCTAAAACGTGTATTCCAATGCAGTGATTCGGCAAGACGAGCTGTGGATTCAATCACCAGAGGACCTTGATCCGTTGTTTCCGCGTTCCCTGAGAGTGTTACACCCCGGTCTTGAAGAAAGATGGTTCGCCCGGCAGTGACCCGATACGTTTCGATACCGTTGGCGTTGACGCCACGTGATGTTAACGAAAGCGCTATCTCTCGTGTATCACCGACGAAGTCGCCGCCTGAAATTGGATTATCGAGGAAAATCTGACTGACTGTATCAGTCTCATTCGCGGTGTCTGGGGTGTCGAATTTGACAACCGTTGGATCTTCATTGGGTTCACGAATTAAGAGTTTGGCTCTGGGGATGAGCTCATGTAGGGATCCATCCTCGCCAAACTTTTCGAAGTTTAAACTTCCGTCAAGCGATGCGCCGTAAGTGAAGTACGCGTTATCTTGCGTTGTCGATCCGGTGGTGGCTTCAGACCAGCGTGCAAAACCAAGTGCAGCAGGTGTGAGTGATCCATAGGCTCGTGACAAAGGATGTTCGGCTCTTAAGTCCGATGACAACCGACGCCCCTCTGACGGATCAGTCGCGGTGAGCCCTGTCGTATTTCTCGTAAATTCTGTTGCATCTCCTGATGCAAAAAGATTCCAATCATCACCGTATTGGGCCCAGGACGCAGTCAGTTGTGGTTGCCGGGAAAATTTCACTGATGATCCGGTGACACTTGGATCGACAACATCAATTCTGTCAACAATCCATCCAGCACTCCAGGTATCGCCGCGAACCGTTGCGCCGATCGAAGACGTTAGCTGCTGCTTATCCGACAGGTCAGCAAAATTATTCAGATCGTCCTGATAAGTGCCATCAGATGCATCCTCATAGGTCATATTCCAAATCACGGCTTTGGATGGGTCACTCGCCAGGGTGAGTTGAGAGATGTGCCGATCGGTCCCCGTGACTTTGTCATCGGGTAGTTGCTCTGTTTTCGCCTCAAATAAACTGAAATCTTCAAACAGATAGCGACCATGCAGTCCAATGGCTGTTCCCCGAGCAGTCATAAACCTCGGTTGGATTAATAAGTCGTAGTTTGGAGCGAGGTTCCAGTAAAACGGGGTGACAATCTCAGTTCCTGATGTGGACCCCAGTGAATAACTCGGGAACAAGAAGCCCGTGAGACGTCGGTCATCCAGTGGAAATCCAAGTGCAGGCGTATAAAACACGGGAATTTCTTTGACACGAACAATGACATCATTCGCCCAGCCGCGACCAGAGGATTGGTTCAAATAAATTTGATCGGCTTGTAGGTCCCAGGAATTGACCCCTGGTGCGCAAAACGTGATGGTCCCATTGACGACCCGGATATCTCCGTTTGGTGCGCCGATGGCAAAGTCGGACTCGCCACGTAGTCGGTTTTGATGGGTCACGAATGATGAATTTTTCAGATCAAAGGCATTGGTGCGAACGTTGACTGAGGCCGTGTCGCCGATCAATAAAGTATTTGGGCGTCTAATTTTGACATTGCCGTCAGCATCGCCATCGCCGGTGGAGTTCAGGAAAGAGACCCGATCTGCCTCGAGTTGGAAATCGTTCCGCGTGATAAAGGCATTTCCCGTCAAAATGACGCGATCGCTCCCATCATAGTCGGTGTTCTCAGCCTCAGCGTTGAGATCGTCGCCGACCGAACCCTCAACCAGCGGTGGACTGTAGTAGCCCTGGCATAGATAGGTTCCCGACGTATCAATCACCCAGTCGGTCGCAGCAGCTGATTGTCCATCGCCGTGGGCGACGGATGCGCTCGTCGCAACAAGGCCGAGGGCCAGACATCGAGTTAGCGTTAAATGATTCATAGATTCACTTTCAGAACTGAAACAGAATCATAGAGGAGTCTGGCAGGTGTTGCCTAGGCCTTAAGATGCTTGCTTGCATAAAGAATGATATGTTTTCGCTCCTTTCTTACGTTGGAGCCCTAAGATATGCAGGCATATCTGTTCGATTTTGATGGAACGTTGGTCGATAGTGCGCCGGATTTGACCCGAGCGCTCGACTTAGCGCTTGGTCGTGCTGGGCTTCCTGGTGTTGGCTTGGAGCTTGGTAAGCAAATGGTTGGACATGGTGCTGGCAGATTGGTGGAGCGGGCCGTACGGCATGTCACTGGCGAATCCAACGTCACCATGGATTCACCGCTATGCCGCTTGCTGCTGTCCGTATTTCTCGAAGAATATGAACCGCTCTGCGCCGAAACTTCGGTTCTGTATCCAGGTGCAATCCAAGTGATCCAAACCCTCAAATCGCAGGGGAAGCAGGTTGGATTGGTGACCAATAAACCAAGACGCTTTGTGGATTTGATGTTGCCTGCATTCGATCTTCATGAGGTGTTTGACAGCATTGTTGCAGGCGATGATTTGCCGACGAAAAAGCCGGAACCTGATATGGTGCATCACGCGCTGTCCGAATTAGGGGCTGTGCCTCAAAGTGCCTGCTTGGTGGGAGATAGCCAAGCGGATTTGGGCGCCGCGAAAGCATCAGGTGTTGCCTCGATCCTTGTGAGCTTCGGATACGCTGGAGATTTGGATGTTCACACCGCAGGAGCCGACCGCGTGATTCATGAATTGACGGAACTACTCATTAATGACGCCTGAACAATTTGACCGCTATCGACAATTAGGTCTGACCCGCGTTCCGATTTCAGTCAAACGACTGGCGGATATGGAGACCCCACTGTCGTGCTATCTCAAGTTAGCAGACAGACCCTGGTCCTACCTGTTGGAATCAGTGACTGGTGGTGAGACGTGGGGCCGCTATTCCTGTATCGGATTACCTTCGCGGGAACGGATCGAGGTGAATGGGCCAAGAATCACTCGATTTAAGCGCGATGACGTTGTAGAAATTATTGAGTGTGATGATCCCTTGGCCTGGATTTCAGACTACCAGGTCCGTTTAGGACAGACACCTTCTTGGGTGATTGATGAGTTGGATTTACCGAAATTCACCGGTGGTCTTGTCGGTTA
>QXYM01000072.1 GCA_009886945.1 Litorivicinus sp. | reverse complement strand
CGTCCATCACCGCTTGATTCGCAGTCAAGGTATCCGTGACTGCTGAGTCGATGTCCGCTTCCACAGTAATCGTCCGTCGAAAATTGTAATGACGAATGGTTCCCAGTGCAGGTGCTCGCTCAGCATCCACCAACTCACTTAAAGAAATCATGTCGCCGTTAGCACTGGGTAATTGCGTACTTAACAATTTGGAAGGCGATGAGAATTGACCATCCTCGGCCACCACCCGGATATCCACAGTCTCTCCTTGATCCTGGACTGTCTCAACAATTTCACCGTCGACAAGAATTCGAATATTCCGAGCAATTTCCTGGGGCACCAGACCTGATCGAGCGACTTGATCGGGGTCTAATTTGAGCTGCAGGGCTAAACGACCATCCTGTGCATCATCAGTGATCTCTTTCACCCCTGCCGTATTTTGCAGAATCGCTCGAATCTCATCGGCTGCCGAACGGAGTTCAGAAAAGTCAGATCCGCGAACTTTAATCGAGATTGGTTTGGCCGCAGGCGGGCCACCTGCGAGTTCAAGAAAGGTCACTCGAGATGGACCGGGGACTCGAAGCACCGCCTCACGCATGCCATTGACGATCTCTGAGACTTCTCGACCCTCTGGATTCAACCCAACCAACACTTGACCACGATGGCTTCCGCGCAAAGGCTCGGTCTCGGTAAATTGTTGGCCCGCGTAAGCGACGATGCCACGCGCCTCTTGATCACCCAAATTCGCACGAACCGCTTTTTCGATGTCCAACGTTAAATCGAGCGTTCGTTCGAGCTTTGTTCCAGGCTCCGTTTCGAGATTGACGTAAAAGACACGAATCGGATCTGAAGCGAAAAAATCGGCACGAATTTGACCGCTAGCCAGCAAACCAACGGCGCCAAGAAAGGCAACTCCTGCAATTACCAAGGTCGTAATTGGGCGACGAAGTGCCCGAACCAATGCATGGGTATAGAGATGACGGATGCCACGATTCAATCGTTGCCGAAATTGCTGCATCTTCCCGGCAGCATTTAACTGCATCCCCGACCCCAGTACATGACCCGGCAACATCCAAAATGCTTCAATCAGGCTGATCAGTAACGCAACCGACACCACCAAAGGAATCACCATCATGAATTTGCCAAGAATGCCTGGTAACAGCATCAGCGGCATAAAGGCTGCAACCGTCGTCAATACCGCAGCCGTGACCGGCGCGGCTGTTTCCGTCAATGCATCCAACACGGCATCGATCCCTGAAAATCCGCGCTCAACTCGATAGTAAATGGCTTCAACCACGACAACCGCATCATCAACTAACATCCCCAATGCGATCACAACGCCAAGTAACACCGTGACGTTAAGTGTTTGACCCATGCCCTGAAGAATCCAGAATGTCCCGGCTAAAATAAACGGGATCCCAATCGCCGTGAGGACTGCGATCTTCAATCCCAAAAAGATCCAGGCAACCACCAGCACCAACATCAATCCAATTAGTGCATTGTTTTGCATGATCGTGAGGGCTTTGCGGGTCGGGATCGTCTGATCATCGATCAACACCAATCGGGTGCCGGTGACTGATTCCAATTCATTCCTGGTGTCGATGTAATCCTTAACCTCATCAACCAGCTCCAAGGTATTGGCGCCTTCGGCTTTCATGACCGCCAATAACACCGCAGGCTCGCCTGCATATCTCACCAACTCGGATCGCTCAGCCTGGGTGCGCGTGACTCGCGCAACATCCCCAATGCGAACGCTGCCATCCCGACCCATAATCGGAAATCGATTGAGATCAAATGCGTCGGTGGATTTTCCTTTCAGCCGGACCAGCCAGTTCGATCCAGCAACATCGAGCTCACCGGCCGCCAAATCCTGAAAATAGGTTTGCACTGTCGATGCCACATCAGAGGGTGCAAGACCCAGTGCAGCGAGCCGGGTGGCATCAAACTCAATCCGAATTTCTGGATCTGCCATCCCTTGTGTATCGATCCGATCAATCCGTTCACGTCGCTCCAGCTCTTTTTCAATCAGAACGGCTTGCTCGCGGAGACTGTCATCGTCACCGGAACCAACAAGCGCCAAGGTCGCTGCTGGAAACGCGTTGGACGAGGTAATCTCGATAAAGATCGGATCCGTTGCTTCAGCAGGAAATTGGCTTTCTGCAGTATTGACTTCGCGCCGTAAGTCTCCGAGGCGGCGCTCGAAAACATGCTCTGGGATATCGTCGAAACGCACCAAAATCGAAGCCAGACCTTCGCGCGAATAACTGGAAACAAAATCCAAATGATCCACCCGCTGAATCGCCTCCTCGATAGGATCAGTAATGCGACTTTCCACATCAAGTGCTGAGGCACCAGGCCATGAGGATGTAATAACAATCCAATTAAAATTAATCGTGGGATCTTGCTGTCTTGGCAGTGACCAATAGGCAAGAACACCCATCGCCAGGACCAAAATGAATGTGAGATTGGTGAGAACTTTATTGCCGATCAGAAGTCGTGCAAATCCGATCATTGACGAATCACCAAAGTGTCACCATGACGCGCTTTAAATCGGCCTTCTCGAATCAGCAACAGATCCAGAGCAAGGTCTGTGACGCGGACTGGTTGTCCAAGCGTCGCATTCGGGCGCTCAACAAATTCTGCTTTGCCGTCGACGGCCGCCATAATTCCGTACTGGCGATTGCGTTCAACCAGAAAATCGGCTGGCAATACCCGTGTTTGTGAACGCATCCGAAGCACCCCAGGAATCCCCGGATCAATCGCAGACTGAGGTTGGAACCTGAGAAGACGGGTGCCAGTCCCTGTATCAACTGCACCACTTTCTACAACGAGCTCCACAACCACCGTCTGTTGTCCGGACTGAAACTCAACCCTCTGGGTCGCATCAACGGCATGATCAAAGGGAACTCGTGCCCGAATATCAACCGCCGTTGAAACGATTTCAAGGATCGGATGACCGACAGAGACACGGGTGCCAACAGAAGCCAGTTGACTGACAATGACTGCGTCAAAGGGCACACTCACCGCACACCGTGAGACCTGTAATTCCGCTTCTTTGAGTGCGACTTCGCTTGCGTTTAAGGCCACACGCGACTGCTGTACTTCAGTGGCTCGGGTATCTTTCAGTTCTTCGCTCGCAATATTGGTTTCAGCAAGCTTGGCAATTCGTGCTGCCTGACGTTGACTGAACTGCAGTTGAATTTCCGCTTGCTTGAGATCTTGCAAAGCTAAATCACGACGAAATTCCGTCTCCCGACAATCCAACTGAACCACCGTCGTCCCTTTGGGCACTCGGTCTCCAGGACGAGCTTTGATGGAGAGGATCTCGGCAGAAATTCCTGAAGATAGAAGGCTGGTCTCGATCGGTTCGGCGCTTGCTGGAAACTCTGCCGTGACACGCTCTTGCAATTCAGAGACGGGAGCGACTGTCACATAGACTTCGGATGACACCGCTGTGGTGCCGACAAAGTACAATCCAGCTGCCAACATCTTGCCAATCCGCGCCATCACAACCCCTTGTTTTCTGCAATGCAACATACTATGGGGAACGACGCACTCGATTCCAACGTGTCCCGTCGAATCGATAGTCTAGACGGTCATGCAGACGCGATGATCGGCCTTGCCAAAACTCGATTCGAGTCGCGCGAACCGCATAACCACCCCAGTGCGCAGGCCTCGGCACCTGATCGGGGTACTGGGCTTCAAGTGCGCTCATGGTCTCGGTTAAGACATGGTGAGACTGAATCACTTCAGACTGCCGACTCGCCCAGGCCCCAAGACGAGAGCCTTTTGGACGCTCTTGAAAATACTCATCGTTTTCTTCGTCACTGAGTTTCTCAACAGATCCCTCAACCCGCACCTGACGCTCAAGCTGATCCCACCAAAACACCAATGCAGCTGACGGTGATGCCAACAATTCCTCACCTTTATGGCTTAAATAGTTGGTGTAGAACTTAAAATCACGGTCGTTCTGACCCTTGAGTAGCACAATCCGGGCATGTGGATGACCCATCCCGTCGACGGTCGCCAACGTCATCGCATTGGGCTCCAGCTGACTGGTGCTCTGTGCGTCATGTAACCAACGCGCAAACAGTACTAAGGGATCGCTCCCGGCATCATCCTCTAGTAACTCTCCGGCCTGATAATCTCGACGCAGTTCTTTCAAATCACGATTCATCAAATAACTCCAACACCTGACTGATGCGCTCGACACGGCACACGTCAATTCCATTGATCGATTGTTTTGGGGCATTTGCCGCTGGAACAATCGCTTTCGTGAAACCATGCTTGGCTGCCTCCCGAATCCGCTCTTGCCCCGATGCAACAGGACGCACCTCGCCCGACAAACCAACCTCTCCAAAAATCACCCAATGTTTTGGAATCGGCCGACCTCGGAAGCTTGAAACACAGGCCAGTAATAAGCCAAGGTCAGCACCTGTCTCGGTGACCTTCACACCACCGACGGCATTCACAAACACATCCTGATCTCCAAGTTGCACATGACCATGACGGTGCAAAATTGCAAGCAGCATAGCCAGACGCTGTCCATCGAGCCCCACAGCAATCCGTTTTGGCGAACCACCAAGACTTGAATCAACTAGGGCCTGCACCTCGACGAGGAGCGGACGCGTTCCTTCCCAGGTACAAATCACTGACGATCCCGGTGCCACACTGTCAGGCCGACTGAGAAAAATCGCCGACGGGTTTTTGACTTCTCGAAGACCGGTTTCAGTCATGGCAAACACGCCAAGTTCACCAACCGAACCAAAGCGGTTCTTGTGCGCGCGCAAGGTCCGAAAACGTCCGCCACTGTCGCCCTCGAGAAGAAGCGACGCATCAATGATGTGTTCAAGGACTTTAGGGCCGGCTAGAGCGCCCTCCTTGGTCACATGACCCACCAACAACACAATGACTCCTGTGGCTTTAGCGAGTCGTGTGAGCTGTGCCGCAGATTCACGGACCTGCCCGACGCTACCAGGCGCTCCTGACAGTGATTCAACCTGCATGACTTGCACCGAATCAACCACGATGAGTGATGGCTTGACCTGCTCAACCATCGCCGCGATCGCCTCAACTCGCGTCTCGGAAACGCATTCTAATTGATCACCGTTGAGCCCCAGTCGCTGCGCACGAAGCGCGATTTGTTCGAGCGATTCTTCCCCGGTGACATACAAACAGGGCTTATTGGCTGACAGCAAAGTTGTCACTTGAAGTAATAAGGTACTTTTCCCCGCACCCGGCGCACCACCGAGCAAAATGACAGAACCGGGAACAAACCCACCACCGAGGACTCGATCAAATTCTGAATATCCTGAGCTGAGGCGTGCCAGTCTTTCAGGTCGTATGGCTGACAATTTTGAACGCTCAGGGATCGTTCCTGCATAGCCAACAGGACGCCCTTTGGCAGGCTCGGCTGCCTGTACCGATTCCACCAGAGTATTCCAAGCTTGGCAGCCGGCGCACTGTCCGGCCCACTGTGATGAGGTCACGCCACAGTCTTGGCATTGATAGATCGATTTTACTTTCGCCACATTGGCCTCCTGTTCAATACAGGATAGACCAGATTTTATCCGACAGCGCGCTCGGAACGACTTGGCGTTAAATGTTTAAATCTTCGATGGGTCCGAACGGCGTGCTGCACACTCTCTCCGAGGACTTCCAGCACCACTTGACTCACGAGTCGGTTGGTGAAGCGAGCCATGGTGGCCGTTGATGAATCCAATACTAAATCCAGCGTTCGATGACAGGCTCTCGCCAATGGCGAGCCCGTCGGAGCGATTGCAATGAGCCGCGCACCACGCTCGTCAGCCAAAGTCGCTGATTGGACCATGGGTGCTGTTTCGCCATTGGTGCATAAGAATAAGAACAGATCGTCAGGCGAAGCGGTATTCGCTGTGAGCTCTTGAATGACGGCATCGGTATGGACCACGACCGCGATGGGTGCACCGATAAATAATTCCTGAGCGCCTCGAGCCAAGCCAGAGGTTGGGCCTAGCCCATAGATCAACAAACGCCGACAATCCAGGATTTCACTAATCACACCGATGAGATCCTGCTCAGGGAGACGTGTTCGCGCGCGATTGACTCGCGACATGGCCGTTTCAAACATTTTATCAGCCAGTTGCAAGGTCGAATCACCGTCATCCAGACCACGAACTTGGAAGTTGGCTGGATTTGCCAGAGTCTGAGCAAGACGCAGTTTAAAATCTGGAAACCCTCTGCAACCCAGCGAACGACAAAAACGGTTCACTGTTGGCTCAGAGACTCCTGCCGCAGTCGCCAGACGGGCAATACTTAGATGCACAGAATGCTCGGGATCCGCTAAGATCGTCTCAGCTACCGCACGCTCAGATTTGCTGAGACTCGATAGTGAGGCGCGCACTTGATTGATCACTGTGTCGCTCCTTTGTAATTCTTCACATAATATTGAGCACACTCACGTCGGACTCCATCCGACTACCTAGGAGAATAAACAATGTTCAATCGTAGGACAATCTTGTTTGGGATTTTCATGTGTTTTGGCCTCATGAAAGCACAGGCCAATGGCCTGACTGACCTACAAGATCAGCCATCAACAATCCAAGGCCCAGCCGTCGTTAATTTCTGGGCCACTTGGTGCGCACCCTGCATCAAAGAATTACCCGATCTCGAACGACTTGGACAAAAACTCAATGGACAGGCGACGGTTTATCTTGTGAATTTTGGGGAAAACACCAAAACAATCGAGGCGTTTAAGGCGAAAAAACCTGAGCTTTTTGGCGACCACACTGTGCTTTTAAAAGACGCCAAGATGTCAGGCCTTAAAGCGTATGGCTTACGAGGCGTGCCAACCACTGTATTAATCAATGCGTCAGGTGAAGCCGTGGAAAGCATTCAAGGCATGAAAGACTGGGGCGCAGATGACATCGTCAATGAGATTAAAGCGAAGATTTTGCCTTAATCGCTTTCTCGAGCTCTTCAAAACTCGGGAATTGTGACAACACGATTGGATCCATTCCCGGGTGATTCACGACATACAGCGGCACCCCGACCCGGTCAAACGCATTGAGATACTCCGTAATGAGCGGATCATAGCGGGTCCAATCACCGGTCATACGAATCACTCCATAAGACTCAAACAATTGATCAACAGCCTCTGTTGTTAATAGCCGTTTCTCAGTGACTTTGCAGGTAATACACCAGTCAGCAGTCATATTAATAAATACCGTCCGTCCCTCATCAACATGTGCTCGTAAGGCACTTGAAGCGTAGGGCTCTGAATCAATTTCAACCACAGCCTGTTCTGAGGAGGTGGGTGTGAGCTGAGACAAACTTGGGATGGCCGACAACGAGGCGATGACTGCCAACAATCCGAGCGCGCGCGACAAACGACTGCCACCTTTCACGAGCCAAAGGCCAAAGACCAAGAGCAACAATCCGCCGAGCATGAAGGCGACAACATCCGATGAGGTTTGCCGTACGAGCACCCACAACAGCCAAATCGCCGTTGCAAGAATGGGAAATGCCAGGAATTGTTTGAGACGAATCATCCAGTGACCCGGGCGCGGCAATCGGCTTGCCAGCTGAGGGCGTAGTGCAAAAACGAGCATGGGAAGCGCCAGCCCGAGACCCAGTGCTGAAAAGACAATTAACGTGATCCACCAAGGCTGAGTCAGAGTGTATCCCATCGCAACACCCATAAAGGGTGCAGTACAGGGAGTCGCCACAACGACGGCCAGTACGCCGGTGAAAAACTCTGCGCGACCAGAATGACCTTCGGTCAAATTTTGGCCAACGCCCGAGAGCGCCATGCCGAATTCAACCCAGCCATACAACCAGAGCCCCAAAATCACGAAGACATACACCAAGAGACCCACAAACCAGGGGGTCTGCAGTTGGAATCCCCAACCGATCTGGGCACCACCTGCTTTCAGCCCGACCATGATCGATGCCAAAACTAGCATTGTGACCAAAATACCCGCTGTATAGAGCCAAGCACCTCGTTGAACCTCGCGCCGCTCTTTGCTCGCTTTGCCCGCGATGGAGAGTGCTTTGATGGACAGTACGGGGAAAACACAAGGCATCAAATTTAGAATCAAGCCGCCGGCTAACGCCATCAAAAGCACCAATCCCAGTGATAGGTTCTGCTGCTTTGCTGAAGGAACGGTCAAGAGTGGATCAAATGGGATGCGCACACTGCCTGTTTCAAGACCAACGACCCATGAGCCGACTGCAAAATCGGCAGGATTCAGGACCCGATCGAAGGTAATCAAGACACCGTCATTCAAAGACTCAACACGTTGCACCAAGCCGAGCGTTTCCCCGGCAGTCTCGGGCATCACGTCTTTCACGTTCAATTCTGTCAGTCCAGAGATCCAAACAGACTGAGCGCCAGCAAAATTCACAGTCGCTGGGAAATCAGTGGGTACAGCAGCACGTGCGGCATCAATCTTCTGGACCCATGGTGTTCTGCGCATCTCGCGCTCAGAGCCCACCACAGGAAGCGAAAGACTCACGACTTGGCTTTCAGGAATACAAATCTCTCGGCAGACCAGCCATCGTGCCTCACCCGTCAACGACCACTGACCAGAGACAGACTCAGGGACTGTCACCTGAAATGGATGCAGCACTTCCTCCATGTATCCGTAAGTGAGAAGACTCGTATCTTCACCAAATGGCTTTGTTTTTGCCGCGGGGAAGAGGAGTTCTGGCTGAATCTCTGTTTGCCCATCACTCAGTTCAAGAGTGGGCGGCAAGCCTGTTGAACCTGCATTCTTCCAATAGGTGTTCCAGCCGTCAGCGATTTCGAGTGATAACCCAAACCACAGCGTCTCTCCTGGAACGACCGATTCGACGGGGGTAATCACACGTGCTGTGACTTGATTCGCCTGAGTGAGAGGGGGCAAGACAGCAAACAGGGAATAAATACAAGCTTTTAAAATCCATTTCATGAAGCGAGATTAGCTGATTGACTTCATCAAAAAACTGTATTTTTATACAGCAATGAAAACAAATATTTTACGCCCACTATTTGATGCCGGAAAGTTATGGCAAGGCAGCACAGAAACCGCGATCGAAGTCACAGATACTGGATTTCCTGAGCTCAATCAACATTTCTCAGGCCATGGCTGGCCTGCTCATATGTTAATTGAAATCCTGACAGACGATTTGCTCTCTGCACCCATGCAATGTGCATTTGCCACATGGACTAGGCAACAGGATGCACGCTGGATCGCTTTGGCCAATCCTCCACTGTCGCCTTGCACTGAACGCTTCATGCAAGAAGGCATTGATCCACAGAAAGTCGATGTTCTCAACGTCCCCGATAATCAATTGGCTTGGTGCTTGGAACAATTAGCCGGCGCCCAATCCATTCGTAGCCTGATTGCATGGGAACGAGAGCCTTTCACCCCAACCCAGCTCAGACGGTTACAGCTCGCCTGTCAGCGAGGACAGACTCAACTCTTTCTAGTCAGATCCCTCAAACATCACATTCAAGCATCTCCAGCGCCTGTACGCGTAACGATGCAGTCATTATCAAACGGTTTTGAAATCACAATATTCAAACAACCAGGCACCAATGCACGACCACCTCTTGTGATTCCATCGGAATTGCACTGGATCACCAAGGCTCATCCTGCACAGCGAAAAACGAGCATGCTTCAGGAAACAGCAGGCCTCCACTGATGGTCATTTATGCCTACTTAACCTTTCCAGATCTACTGCTGGATGCCCAAGGCATCTCTCATCATGACGAATGCATTGCAATCCATCATCAAGGACAAATCATGCAATGCTCCGACAAAGCGGTATCAGCTGGAGTGATGCCAGGCATGACTCTGAGTATGGCGCTCACCCTATGTCCAAAGCTTCTCACTCAAACCTACCAACCGGATGCCGAACGACGGCTACTGCACCGCCTAGCGCTTTGGGCATACCAATACTCACATCAAGTGGCGATCTGGAATAAAGGCCTTTGTATTGAGGTCTCAAAAAGTAAATTTCTCTTTGGTGACTTAAGTGCACTGACACAAACTCTTAAGCAAGCATCGATGTCACAGCACTTCAGGATTCGTCTTGCTTTTGGCTACTCGCCAGAAATGGCGGCGCTCTTTGTTAAAGAGGGCCTCAGGCCGAAAGAACACGCTTTTGAAAAAACAGTCAGTCGTCTCTCAATCGACGTCGCTGATATTCCAGCCGAGCAGATCAAACGGCTCAAAAATATGGGATTCCGAACCATTGGTGATTATTTCAGCGCTCCCTCTCGAGCCAGACAAGCCCGCATCCATCAAAATACCTTTCTCTATTTCAATGCGGTCGCAGGACGTCATCAGACGCCTTTAACCTGGTTCACACCACCACCTGTTTTTCATCAGTCTCTTGAATTCTTACGGGGATTAGAGTCCGTCGACATGCTCCGATTCCCGATTCATCGACTGACCCAAGATGCCTCTCATTGGCTCAAACAACGCCTCTGCACCACAAGCCACATGCGATGGGAAATCACTTTGGAAGACCGACAAATCGAACATTTACCTATTGTTCTCAACAGCCCCGTCAATGACGCTTCCGCACTCGCCGATCCGACGTGGATCCGACTGGAGCAATTACAGCCTCGTTCCCCAATGACAGGGATTCGCTTACATATTCAACAGGTGCACCAGTCTAGCCCACCAAAACAGGACTTGTTTGTGAAGGCACACGATACGGATCGAGATCAACTCATCGACCGCTTAACTGCACGTCTTGGCTCTGAATGCATCAAAACACCCTGTCGACAACAAGACCCTAGACCTGAATATGCGAATCAACTGGACACCAGAGCAACAGTCTATCCATTACCACATCTACCTCCACGCCCTATTTGGTTATTACACCCTCCCGAGGCCCTCGGGGCTTCACCTGAGAATGCAGGGCATCGACTCCTGCAAGGGCCAGAGCGAATTGAATCTGGATGGTGGGATTTTGAGCCTGCCTGCCGACGATATTGGATTGGATTATTTCAACAACAACGGATCAGCTGGATCTACCAAGATCAACATTCAAAAAGTTGGTGGCTGGCCGGTTGGTTCACTTAACAGCGGTGACAACCTGCTAAACTCTCGGCCTCACTTGGAAGGATCATTATGTGGATCTGAATCGATTCAACCCTCGACAGCGCGAAGCCATTACCCACGTTGGCTCACCACTTCTGGTGCTTGCTGGCGCTGGCAGCGGAAAAACCAGCGTCATTACGCATAAAATTGCATGGCTGATTCAAGAAGCTGGAATTCCCGCCCGCCATATTACGGCGGTAACTTTCACCAACAAAGCCTCTCGTGAAATGCGTGAGCGGAT
Source organism: Litorivicinus sp. (assembly GCA_009886945.1). Classification (GTDB taxonomy): domain Bacteria; phylum Pseudomonadota; class Gammaproteobacteria; order Pseudomonadales; family Litorivicinaceae; genus HIMB30. Next base: position 919 of record QXYM01000072.1, on the reverse strand, counting down.
TGGGAATGTTGCGCGCAAAGATCAAATCCGCGGTCTCACTGTTTCAACATTCCATACATTTGGATTGAATTTATTACGACGAGAAGCCGCATACGCCGGTCTGAAGTCTGGGTTTTCGATTCTGGATGCAGAGGACGCAAAATCCGTCTTATCGGATTTACTCAAACGGGAATCGATCGACGATCGCGACGTCACCTCAGGCGTTCAGCACACCATTTCTCAGTGGAAAAATGATGGCTTATCACCAGAACAAGCCATGCTCCAAGCAACCGAACCTCAGTCGGTGTTGGCTGCAAGCGCCTATGTCGAGTACGACCGCTATCTCAAAGCCTGTAATGCTGTTGATTTTGATGACCTCATTTTAAGGCCCGTTGAGCTGTTTCGACACAAACCGGATCTTCTGACCAAGTGGCAAGCAAAAATTCGCTACCTCTTAGTCGACGAATATCAAGATACCAACGGAATTCAATATGAGTTGGTGAAACGACTGACACAAATCTCTGGCGCACTCACCATCGTCGGTGACGACGATCAGTCAATTTATGCCTGGCGCGGCGCACGTCCAGAAAACTTAAACGAACTCAATGTGGATTTCCCAACCCTCAAGGTGATCAAGCTCGAACAAAATTATCGGTCAACCAGAGTGATTTTGGAGACTGCGAATGCCCTTATTGCGAATAACCCGCATATTTTTGAAAAAACGCTTTGGAGTGATAAAGGTTTCGGCGACCGGATCGAGATATTACCCACGAAGACAGATGAAGATGAGGCAGAGCGAATCGCTTCGATGATCTTAGAGCGGAGACTCAACCAGAAAAAACAGTTTTCAGATTTTGCAGTGTTGTATCGCAGTAATCATCAAGCTCGGATTCTTGAGTTCAAGCTCCAACATTTTAAAATCCCTTACAAACTCAGTGGT
>QXYM01000071.1 GCA_009886945.1 Litorivicinus sp. | reverse complement strand
GCCGCATTGGTTGTGAGTGCTTGGTACTCCAAAATGGATTTCGGGCATCTCAAACGCGCGATGATCGACGGTGGTGTTCAGACTGCAGTCGTGATGTTACTCGTCGCTGCCTCTGTCGTGATGGGTGGCTTCTTAACCCGCGCACAGATCCCACAAGATTTTGCTCGTTGGATCTTGGAGATCACGACCAATCAGTGGGTGATTCTGGCGATTTTGAATGTCTTTTTCTTAGTCATCGGTTTCTTTTTGCACTCAGCCGCCGCGATTATCTTGGTCGTTCCGATCGTGATTCCTTTAATTCAAGCAGCCGGCATCGATCCGATTCATTTCGGCTTGGTGGTCACCTTGAACCTCGCGCTGGGTCAGCAGACACCGCCGGTCGCCAGTGTGTTGATTACCTCCTGTGCCGTGGCCCGCGCAAATATTTGGGATGTCTCGAAAATTAACATTTATTTCATCGCGGTCTTGTTTGCGGTACTGATGTTATGTACCTATGTCCCGAGTATTCCAATGTACTTGGTTGATGTGATTTATCGGTCGTAGTCGTGGCAGATTTCATCATTACCCATGATGGCGGTATCGTGGAGTACCGCCTCACTCGACCCGAGTCGAGAAATTCACTGACGTTTGCTATGTATCAGGCGCTCGAAGATTTGTGCCGGGATCCGGGGGGCGCTAACGTCATCGTATTGACGGCTGAGGGCGATAAAGCCTTTGCTTCCGGGACTGATATTTCTAACTTCAAGGATTTCGATTCGGCACAAGACGCCATCGATTATGAATCCATGATTGGTCGTGTGATCGATGCTGTGCAAACCGCAGCGGTTCCTGTCATCGCGTCCCTTCATGGGATTGTTGCTGGCGGTGGCGCCGCCATCGCGGCAGCAGCGGATATTCGACTAGCGACGCCAGATACTCGCTTTGGAATGCCAATTGCCCGCACGCTCGGTAACTGTCTTTCGGTAGCGAATCTCAATCGACTGGTTCATTTACTTGGCGAATCTCGCACACGGTATCTGTTGTTAACTGCTGAGTTTCTCGATTTACAGCCGTTGATGGATTCAGGCTTCGTGAGTGAAGTGCTGGATGATCCTGAAGCTTGTGATGAGCGTGCCCGGGCGCTTGCGCGTCATTTGACGACACTGGCTCCTTTAACGGTGTCAGCAACCCGAGAAGGGTTGTCACGTCTTTCAGATCGGCCGATCCCTGAGGATGTTGACTTAATTCAGCGGTGTTATTTAAGCGACGATTTTGCCGAAGGAATTGACGCATTTTTCGCGAAACGAAAAGCGAATTGGATGGGTCGATGAGTGATCTGCCAAAACCTCTGTCTGGAATGCGTGTGATCGAACTCGCGCATATTATGGCAGGCCCACTTTGCGGCATGATGCTTGCCGATATGGGTGCTGAAGTCATTAAAGTTGAAAAAATCGACGGCGGCGACGACTCAAGACGGATGGTGCCACCGCAGGTTGGTGATGAATCTGCCGCATTTTTGATGATGAATCGGAATAAACGTGGGGTTGCGCTTGATTTAAAATCGGATGACGGAAGGGCCATTCTCAAGGATTTGTTGAAGAATGCTGATTGTGTCATTGAGAACTTTCGCCATGACACGATGGAGCGTTTAGGCCTGTCCTATGACGAACTGACAGCGATCAACCCCGGTTTGATCTATGTGGAAATTTCAGGATATGGAAGGACAGGCCCCTATCGCGAACGAGCAGGCTTTGATTTGGTCGCACAAGGAGCCTCGGGTTTGATGAGTATTACAGGGCCTGGCCAGAATGATGGACCTGTGAAGGTGGGTGCCCCTGTGACGGACATTACGGCGGGAATCCTTGCGGCGATGGGAGCCGCGGCGGCTTATGCTGGAAAGCAAAAAACGGGTCTTGGTACACGAGTCGATACCTCGCTGTTTGAAGCCGGCATCACCCACACCTATTGGCAATCGGCCATTGCACTAGCCACTGGTCAGTCGCCGACTGCGCTGGGATCTGCGCATCCGCTCAACGCCCCCTATCAAGCGTTCCCAACAGCGGATGGCTATATCAATATTGGCGCTGCCAATCAGCGCAACTGGCTACGATTATTGGACGTGATCGGTGCGCCGGAACTCAATGAAGATCCGCGGTTTGCGTCCAACGCAGATCGAATGGCGCATCTTGAAGCGTTGGTTGGTGTATTAAACGGTTATTTTCGTACCCAAACCTCAGAAGTTTGGCTTGATCTACTGGACCAAGCGGGTGTTCCTGCGGGACCTATTTTGTCGATTGGTGAGATGCTTGAACATCCTCAGGCGATCGCGCGTGACATGGTGGTGGAGACGGCCCATGAACACTTGGGTCCAGTGAAAGGGCTTGGGATGGCTGTGAAATTTCATGGCACTGAAACTGTCGAATCAAAACCACCTCCGACGCACGGCCAGCATTCGCGAGATGTCCTTTCTGAGCTTGGGTATTCAGACAACCAGATCGAAGCGCTTTTTACTCGTGGCGTCATTCACACGTCTTAGAGATTCAATTCAAGCCATTGGCTGGTGAATCACTCTTGGTTAGTTGACATAACCTCTGAAGGTTTCGGCTGTGGGATGACCTGTCACCTGAGTGAATGGTTGCCCTTGAACTAAAGCCGTTTCTTTTCCGGGATGAGCCCTTCAGGTGCATAGCGAAGGGTCAGAAGAAGAATCAATCCAACCGTCATTAACCGCATGTGTGCAGCCCCTTCCAGTAAATGAGCCCGGATGACGCTTTGTGGATCCATTCCAGCAGTAAGCGTCTCAATCAGCCACAGTCCAATGGGCTCTGCTTCGATCCAAAAGAACCAAATAAAGAAGCCCCCAAGGACTGCGCCCCAGTTATTACCAGACCCTCCAATGATCACCATCACCCAAATGAGGAACGTGAACCGGAGGGGATTATAACCAACAGGTGTGAACTGACCGTCGAGGGTGGTTAACATGGCGCCGGCAAGACCTATGACCGCTGAGCCCAAAATGAAGACTCGCAAATGCTGCCATGTGACGTCTTTTCCCATGGCGGCAGCGGCTGTTTCGTTATCGCGGATGGCGCGCATCATCCGACCCCAAGGTGATTTCAGCGCGGTTTCTGAGAACCACAACAACACACCAATGACCGCAATGAATAAGAGTGCGTAACAAATTTTGACAAACATTGCTGAGGCGTCGTCAACCGGTAAACCGAGAGCCAAAGCCCATTCTTGGAACCATTGGGCTTGTTGTAGGTCGATCTCATAGGGGACCGGCCGTGGGAGACCATTGACGTTTTTCACCCCTCGGGTCAACCATTCTTCGTTTTTGATAAAGAAAATGATGATTTCGCTGATCCCAAGCGTCGCAATGGCCAAATAATCAGATCGCAACCCTAGGGCAATTTTACCGATGACAAAGGCAACACCTGCAGCAAACAGGGCGCCCACTGGCCAAGCCACTACGATTGGCAGACCGAGCCCGCCTAAATATCCGGTCACTGATGGGTCGATGGCTTCAATCGCGTCGACGCC
>QXYM01000070.1 GCA_009886945.1 Litorivicinus sp. | reverse complement strand
GAGATTGGAGGAGGGGGCATTTGTCGGTCAAGCCAAGAAATACATCTTTTTAGATTTTTTAATTTTTATTTATAACTTTTGGTTATTTAGAATCGATCCCGCTCCTCATACGGAGGGATTGGGGTGTTGGATCATTGCGAGTTGTTTCCTTTTCGGTAGAGGTCTATCTCAATTGTTTGTTCTGAGTTTGTTCTGTCTCATTCACTAATCTTGATTCCATTTCTAAATAGTCCCGTCCTGAAGGCCCACGGCGTCCCATCTGGATTGAATCCTTTCCAGAGACCATTCTCTTTCCCATCCTCAAAATTTCCTTGATAGAAAAGTGTCGCATCATCGTAATAGCTGACCCACAACCCGTCCTTCTTTCCTTCAACATAATGACCTTTATAGAACAACTGGCCGTTTTCGTAGAAACCGATCCATGATCCGTGTTTCAGCCCGCTCTTAAATCCGCCTTGACTTTTTACTTCCCCATTATCGTGAAAGTGAATCCAGACGCCATGTCTCAAGCCACCTTTGAAGCTACCCCGATTCTGTCCAGTGATTTCTCCACTGAATGGTTGTTTGCCAGACGGAAGGTAATAAATCCCATCTCGCAACACCAAATTCTCCATGGTTTCACTGAAACTTGGTATCGAGACCACTACTAATCCTAATAGCATTAGAAGCCGATGAATTCGCATGATGCACTCCAGATTTTCGCGGCGACGGATGAAGAATCGGTTGCTTGTGCCACAAACTGGCTCAGAACATTAATTGCCCGATCTGGCAGCCACCTGTGATTCGATTAAGAAAGCTTAAAGTTGATTCATCCGAACAATCAATGGGGATTGCGTCAAACTAGGGATTGAGGCCTTTAATCATCGAACATAGATGATTTAGAAATTACGCAAGTGATGTTATCGAGGATTTGCTGAATTTAGAAATACTCGCGTTTGCAAGCCTTCTCATAACAGATAAAACCAAATTCGACAGGGTGATCGAATCAGCTCAAAAGTAGTTAACGGCACTTGAGCTGATGACTAATGACCCGACCGACCCTATACTCGGTCCGACGGTAGCGACTTTGATGATCTAAACATCTATGCTGTTAGCGCGCAGACCTTTCTTAATCGACTGAGACTCCCATTTTCCATGCAAATTGTCCCCGTCTTTGGCGGTCCGCCAACACCCAAAACGCTGTGGTGGCTGACAGGTCTCATGTTGATGTTAGAAGGCCTTGCGCAGTTGTCTGATCGCGGATGGTTTGGAGTGCTTGACCTGCGTGGTTTGATGATTTCTTACGGCGCATTTTGGGACTTTTTATTTCCGCCTGGAGCTGTTGATCAAGCGTTGTTTCCCGGTCAGTCCTACAGCATGTTGCTGACGCATGCATTGTTGCATGCGGGGACCATCCATGTATTGATGAACGCTGTGATCTTCATTGCACTCGGCAAGACACTCGCTGTGTATTTTGGATTGCGGTTAGTCATGTTGACCATGCTGCTTGGCGCTGTGAGTAGTGGAGTGGCCTTTGGCTTGTTGGAATCAACAGCCGCCCCGATGGTCGGCGCATCCGGTGTGGTCTTTGCGTTCATTGGGTTGTGGCTTCAGGCATCGCGCAGTGAACTGAAACGTCTCGGTCGTCCGGGGCGTTCAGCAGTGTCAGTGATGATGAGCTTAATCGTGATTCATGTGCTACTGCATGTATTCATGGGTGGGCAAATCGCTTGGCAAGCCCACTTGGGGGGATTTGTTGCAGGCTACTTCTTAATGCCTTGGCTGATTGATCGGTCGCATTCACCTACTTACTGAGCGCGATCCATTGAGCGCGATTGACCTCTCGAATCTGAATCTGGTTGGTCACTGAGGGGTCGATCAAAATGTAGTGGTGATTCTGATCCGCGCTGTCGAATTTCAATTCCCCGAAGTCGGCATAACTGGCTGCGAAGAGTCCTTGGGCTACCAGATGGTTCTCCGTCTGAGTCACAGGCACCATGATGACAGGGACATCACCGGTGTTGCCGACATACTCACCATTTAAGAACACATCCATCGACGCAAACTGAGAGAGCACAGCACTGGTTTCTGCGATGATAATCTGTGGTCCTTCAATGGTCTCAAGGACAGCGAGAGGATCTGTTTTCTGGGGTGTTAGCTGGCAACCGGTGACAGTCATGAGGACAGCGAGGCAAGTGAGCAGATGGCGCATGAAGAGATCCTTTCTTTTCCAACACGCTAACGGATTTTTCGGGGCTTTGGAAGAGATTGGTCAGCCTGCGCTTGAGACCTTAGCCGAAAGACATGGCACACTCTCATCATGGCTGATGAATTACCTCCCAAAAATCCGTTTCTCGCGCTCAGATTTTATGAGTTCGCGGCAGTCTCTGCGTTAGTGCTGGCCTTTTTCCCTGTGTCCTTGGTGGTCTGCTGGCTTGCCTTTGGTACTGCCACAACCCGTGATTTAGTGGAGGCCATGATCAAAGATTGGATCCAGACCATGCTGATCCTGATTGGTTTGTTGATCTTGGTCTTCGGTGGCGTGGTATGGGGAATCATTGAATGGCTTTTCTGATGGCTCGCAGTGGCTTGTGCTTGTTGGCGTTTGCCATCGCTTTGGGCGCCTTTGGGGCTCATGGGCTTGAATCCATGGTGACTGACGAGCGGTTGGTGACCTGGGAGACGGCTGTGCGCTATCAGGCTTGGCTGAGTTTGGTGTTGATCGGGCTCGGGTTGTCGCGTCTGTCTCAGGCTCGTTGGGTTTTTCCTCTGTTAGTCTCTGGCATGTGCATTTTTTCCGGATCATTGTATCTATTGGTGCTGTTGGATCTCCCGATTCTCGGGGCGATCACACCGATCGGCGGTGTCTTGATGATGATCGGATTGGTGCTTGCCGCGGTCAGTCTGAAGCCGCAGTCTTAATTGGAATATTTCAGGCGAAGTGCATTGGCAACCACGCTCACTGAGGAAAGGGCCATGGCGGCACCTGCAATCGAGGGTGTGAGTAGACCTGACATGGCAAGCGGAATGCACAATAGGTTGTAGCCAAACGCCCATCCCAGATTTTGTCTGATGACTTGACGGGTCCGGCGCGCATACTCGATCGCAGCCGGTATGAGTTGTAAATCGGCCCGCATTAAAACCACAGGAGCGGATTTTAAGGCGATTTCGTTACCGCTCCCGATGGCGATGCCGACGTCGGCTTGTGCGAGTGCCGGGCCATCATTGATGCCATCACCCACCATGGCGATCTGTTGACCGTCTTTTTGATACGCCTGAATCATCTCGATTTTTTGGTTCGGCGTC
>QXYM01000007.1 GCA_009886945.1 Litorivicinus sp. | reverse complement strand
CGGATGATACCGAGGCACTCAAGCGCTATCACCCGACCAGTGTGCTGGTGACCGGCTTTGACATCATTTTCTTCTGGGTGGCCCGGATGATCATGATGACGTTGAAGTTCACTGATCAAGTGCCTTTTCAAACTGTCTATGTTCATGGTCTGGTGCGTGATGCAGAAGGCCAGAAAATGTCGAAATCCAAGGGCAATGTGCTGGATCCGATTGATCTGATTGACGGGATTTCCCTGGATGATCTGGTCGCCAAGCGCACCGGCTCCTTGATGCAGCCAAAAATGCAGCAAGCCATTGAGAAAGCGACGCGTCGACAATTCCCGGATGGCTTGCAAAGCTATGGGACTGACGCTTTACGCTTTACCTTCTGTTCACTGGCGTCCACCGGACGAGACATTAATTTTGATGTGGGTCGGATTGAGGGCTATCGGAACTTCTGTAACAAGCTCTGGAATGCAACCCGCTTTGTGATGATGAAGATTGATGGGCATCAGCTGACTGAGCTTGATGCATCACAGATGACAGTCTTTGATCGTTGGATTCGGTCAAGTCTCCAAGCCACTGAAGAGAAAGTCGCGCAAGCAGTGGCATCGTATCGATTGGATTTGGCGAGTCAGGCGATCTATGAATTTGTCTGGAACGAGTACTGCGATTGGTATCTCGAGCTCACGAAACCCATTTTAGCTGAAGGTGGTGCAAGCCTTGAGACTCAGGCGGCAACGCGTCGCACCTTGGTTGGGGTCTTGGAAACCATCTTGCGATTAGCGCATCCATTGATGCCTTACATCACCGAAGAGTTATGGCAACAGGTCGCACCACTCATCGGCCGTGGTGGCGATACGGTCTCTAAAGCACCTTATCCGATCGCTGATGCGTCAAAAGTGGATCAAGAGGCTGAATCCGATGTGGATTGGATGAAAGCCGTGATTGTTGCCGTGCGAACCATCCGTGGCGAAATGAATCTCTCACCGGCAAAAGAAATCCCGATGATGCTCGCGGGTGGATCTGATGAAGATCGAGTGCGACTGACGCGCTTGGAGTCGTTGATTGTGCCGCTCGCCAAGCTGTCTGATGTGCATTTCGTGGATGAGGGAGAAGCTCTCCCGGCATCATCAACACAGCTCATTGGAAAACTCGAAGTCCATGTCCCCATGGCAGGGCTCATCGATGTCGAGGCCGAAGTCGCACGCCTTGAGAAACAACTGAAGAAGCTCGACGGTGAGATCAAAGGATTAAGTGGCAAACTGAATAATCCAGGCTTTACCGATAAAGCACCGGCTGAGGTGGTCGAACGCGAGCGTGGACGACTACAAGACGCGCAAGCGCAGTTCGCGAAAATCACTGTCACGATAAGCGAACTGAAACAGGGGTAAAACCGGACAAGAAATTGAATCAAAATGGTTTGTTCAATGAATAAATTCTATCGAAAATCGTGATTCGGAATTTATCCACAGCCAAATAAAACGCAAAGCCAGAGTTTCTCTGGCTTTGCCGTTTTCAAGCATCAGTTCTCCCCAATTTATCCACAAAAATTTTGGATTGACTTAGCGGTCAACCACAGTATCTTGTGTCCGAGATTCATAGGAACCCCAAGATCTTGGGGTCAACCCAAAAATAGTAACCAGGGACTTGGTGGAGGCCGCATGTATCAATCAAGCCGTGTTAGCGGGCAACAAGAAGAACAAACAGTCGCGCCAAAGGCTGCGCCTGTGTCACCTCAGGCGACACCTGCGCCCGGCGAAATCCGGGTCATGAAACGAAACGGTGCAGTGGTCGGTTTTGATGCCACCAAGATCGTCGTCGCCATGAGTAAGGCGTTTTTGGCTGTTGAAGGCAATACCGCCGCTGCCAGTAACCGAATCCATGAAACCGTTGAACGGCTGACAGCCCAGGTGGTCGATACGTTCCGCCGTCGCATGCCCTCAGGTGGCATCGTGCACATTGAAGACATCCAAGACCAGGTTGAGCTTTGCTTGATGCGGAATGGTGAACACCGGGTTGCTCGTGACTACGTGCTGTATCGGGAAGAACGAAAGCGTATGCGCTCTGAGAAGATCGAGACGCCACGTGAAGATCATCCTGAAATCAAAATTGTCAAAGAAGATGGCACGAGAGAGCCATTGGATGTCGGTCGCTTAAAAACAGTCATCGCCGAGGCCTGTGAGGGCTTAGCGGACGTCGATGGCTCAATTGTCTTGTCTGAAACGTTAAAGAACCTCTATGACGGTGTGACACAACATGATGTCAACACCGCGTTAATCATGAGCGCGCGGACGTTGGTTGAGAAAGAGCCGAACTACACCTATGTCACGGCTCGTTTGTTATTGGATGACATCCGCGCGAAATCACTGACGCGGTTGGGAGTCGCTGAAAAGGCCACTCAGTTTGAGATGGAAACGCTCTATCCACAGGCCCTGAAAGCATTTTTACAACTCGCGGTCGAGAGTGAATTGGTCTCTGCTGAATTATTGGACTACAACATCGATCAAATGGCGGCTGCACTGATTGCCGAGCGCGATAACCAGTTTACGTACTTGGGCTTGCAAACATTGTATGACCGTTACTTCATCCACAAAGATGAAGTCCGAATTGAATTGCCTCAGGTATTTTTCATGCGGATCGCGATGGGACTCGCTCTGAAAGAAGACAACCGTGAAGAGCGTGCGATTGAGTTCTATCAGTTGCTTTCAAGTTTTGATTACATGGCCTCAACGCCGACATTGTTTAATTCAGGAACCTTAAGAAGTCAGCTGTCGAGCTGCTACCTCACCACAGTTCCAGACAACCTTGACGGTATCTATGGTGCGATTCGCGACAATGCGATGTTGTCAAAATGGGCCGGTGGATTAGGCAATGACTGGACACCTGTTCGCTCACTGGGTTCATACATCAAAGGCACCAACGGGAAGAGCCAAGGGGTGGTTCCGTTCTTGAAAGTCGTCAACGATACGGCAGTCGCAGTCAATCAAGGCGGAAAGCGCAAAGGTGCGGTCTGTGCCTACTTAGAAACCTGGCACATGGATATCGAAGAATTCTTAGAGCTTCGCAAGAATACCGGGGATGATCGTCGTCGGACACACGACATGAATACCGCCAACTGGGTTCCTGACCTATTCATGAAGCGGGTCTTTGAAGATGCTGAGTGGACACTGTTCTCCCCATCGACCTGCCCAGATTTGCATGATCTGTTCGGTCAGGCCTTCGAGGCGCGCTATAACGAATACGAAGCCATGACCCATAGCGGAGAGATTACCCATTTCAAGCGGGTCCAAGCGAAAGATCTGTGGCGGAAAATGCTGTCGATGTTGTTCGAGACAGGCCACCCGTGGATTACCTTTAAAGATGCGTGCAATTTAAGAAGTCCGCAGCAACATGCTGGTGTTGTGCACTCATCGAATCTGTGTACTGAGATCACGCTCAATACATCAAACGACGAAATTGCAGTCTGTAACCTTGGCTCTGTCAACCTAA
>QXYM01000069.1 GCA_009886945.1 Litorivicinus sp. | reverse complement strand
CCAATGACGTGATCTTGGTTGCAGAAGATGTGACCCCGGTCATGCTGGGCGAGGTCGATACGCAGTCATTGAAAGCAATTGTTTCGATTAAAGGGTCGGCAAATTCTCATGTCGCAATCTTAGCAAGAAGCCTGGGTATTCCAGCCGTGATGGGGGCTGTGGATCTCCCCTTGGGTGAAATCTCAGGAGCGCATGTGATCGTCGATGGGTGGCGAGGTGAGGTGATTGTCGAGCCCTCCGAACACGTTCTGGCGGAGTATCAGCGTGCGATTGATGATGCAGCGATTTTAGAATTGGACCTGGAACAAATTGAGCCAGGGGCTGCGATGACTGCCGATGGGATGCATGTGCAACTGATGCTGAATGCAGGACCATTCGGCGAGTTGTCTGAACGCCAACGAAGCTGGATCGATGGGGTGGGGTTGTATCGAACTGAATTCATTTTTTTGGCGCGGTCTCGTTTTCCAACAGAAGATGAACAAGAAAGTGAGTATCGAACTGAGTTGGCAACCTATGCACCAATGCCAGTGGTGATGAGAACATTAGATATTGGTGGGGATAAAAGCCTTCCGTATTTTTCCATTGCTGAAGAAAATCCATTTTTAGGATGGCGGGGCATCCGGGTGACGTTGGATCACCCAGAGATTTTTCTGACCCAAATCCGCGCCATGCTTCGCGCCGACAGTGGTCTAGGTAATTTACGGATTTTGTTGCCCATGATTACCACCTTGGACGAGTTGCGCGCGTCGAAAGCACTGATTGAGCGGGTTGTTCTTGAACTGACGGCCGAGGGACATCAGGTTTCGGCTCCCGAAGTTGGCGTTATGATTGAAGTGCCAAGTGCTGTTTACATTGCGCCTGAGCTTGCGAGAGAGGCGGACTTTCTATCGGTTGGATCCAATGATTTGACGCAGTACTTGCTCGCTGTTGATCGCACCAATGCCCGTGTCGCGGACATGTTTGATGGGTTCCATCCCGCGATCTTGCGAGCACTTCAGGCGATATCACAGGCAGGTAAGCAAGCTGAGATTCCGGTGGCGTTGTGTGGCGAGATGGCGGGCGATCCTCTGGCGGCTGTTCTGTTAGTTGGTCTCGGTTTCCATGAATTGTCCATGTCGTCTGGCGCACTCGCGTCTGTGAAAAGAGCGCTCGGGACCTTTAGTTCGACCGAGTGTCGATTGCTGGCAGAACAAGCGCTTCAGAGCGAATCCGGTCAACACGTGCTTCGACGGGTGGCTCAAGCGTTCCTGGAAAAGCAGTTGAATCTGCTGGTCCCACCGAATTTACGCGAAACACTCCAAGTGGAGATGGCGTGACAGAAATTTTGATTTATTTACCGCTGGGTGTCGTCGCGGGGGTTCTGGCTGGCCTTTTCGGTATCGGCGGTGGGATTATTTTTGTTCCCGTATTGCTACTCGCGTTTGAGTTCATCGGTATGCACGGTGAGCTCTTGGCGCATCTTGCGATTGGAACCAGTCTCGCGTGTGTCGTCTTCACCGGATTAAGCTCCACTCTTGCTCATCAGCGCAAAGGAGCAGTGATGTGGCCGTGGGTCATTAAAATGGCTCCATTTTTGATCGCGGGTGGAGCGATCGGCGGTTGGACAGCAGATCAGTTACCCGGCCAGATATTGATTGTGATGTTAGGGACTTTTTTGCTGGTCATGTCATTTCAGTTGTTCATCAAGAATCAGGTGCACTCAGACGGTGGGGTGATTCGCATGCCATCGATTCCTGTGTTTGCGTTTGCAGGAACCTTGACCGGTTGGATCAGTTCGATGATGGGGATTGCAGGCGGCGCGCTCACCGTTCCTTTTATGACCTCGCATGGAGCTTCGGTCCGCTACGCGATTGGCACGGCCTCTGCCTTTGGGATTCCGACAGCTTTGGCTGGTGCAATTTCATTTATTCTCGCAGGCCTTGATCACCCAGGTCGTCCAGATTGGGCCTTCGGATATGTGTATCTTCCAGCGTTTCTAGGCATCATTGCGACCTCAACCGTCTCTGCGCGTCTAGGTGCGCGTTTTGCGCATGCGTTGGATCAACAATTGTTGCAACGGCTGTTTGCCTGTTTTCTCGCGATCCTTTCGATCCGTCTGATTTGGAATGCTGTTGTATGAGTTATCCACTCATTGATCCCGTCGCACTAGATTTAGGGTTCATTCAAATCCATTGGTATGGACTCATGTATGTGTTTGGATTTTTAGGCGGCTATACGCTGGCCTTGTATCGCATTGATCGCGGACTGTTTCCGATTCACCGTGAGCAAATGTCCGACTTTTTAAGCTGGATAGCGGTCGGTGTGATCTTGGGTGGTCGCATGGGCTACATGCTGTTTTATCAACCGGCGCGATTGATTGAGGATCCACTATCATTATTTTATGTCTGGGAAGGCGGCATGGCTTTTCATGGTGGATTATTGGGCGTGATCGCTCTGACTTGGATCTTTGCACGCAAACATCAGGTTGCACCGCTTGCTCTTGGCGATGCGCTCGCTCCTCTGATTCCCATTGGGCTCGGACTTGGCCGTCTCGGGAATTTTATTGGTGGTGAACTGTGGGGACGTCCGACGGATTTGCCTTGGGGTATGGTATTTCCGAAAGCCGATGCGTTAGCCCGTCATCCGAGTCAGCTTTACCAGTTCGCATTGGAAGGAGTGCTCTTGTTTGCGTTATTGTGGTGGTTTTCATCGACACCGCGGCGACGCGGTCAAGTGACGGGGCTATTTTTGGTCGGTTATGGGATCGCTCGGTTTGCAGTTGAGTTTGTTCGCGAGCCGGATGCGCATCTCGGGTTTATTTGGGCTAATTGGATGACAATGGGCCAGCTGTTGACGCTTCCGATGATCGCGGTTGGTCTTTGGTTATTGATGTTACGAAAAGGATCTTTAGATGCGCGCCTATCTTGATTTACTCAAGCTGTTACTGGATGAGGGCACGGCGAAGGGCGACCGCACAGGAACAGGGACATTGAGTCGCTTTGGACACCAGATGCGGTTCGATCTGAACGAAGGATTTCCACTCGTCACCACCAAGAAAGTGCACTTGAAATCGGTCATTCATGAGCTGCTCTGGTTTATTCATGGTGATACCAATACCCAGTATTTGCGTGATCATGGCGTGTCGATTTGGGATGAATGGGCGACTGAAGACGGTGATCTCGGGCCACTGTATGGTGCGCAATGGCGTTCATGGCCGAACCCTGACGGTGGTGTGATTGACCAATTGACCGAGGTTTTGGAGGCGATTAAAGCTCGACCAAATTCGCGTCGTCTTCTCGTTTCGGCATGGAATCCATCGCTGCTGCCAGATGAAACCCAGTCTCCACAAGATAACGTCCGCGCGGGACGCATGGCATTAGCGCCCTGTCATACGCTATTTCAGTTTTATGTCGCGAATCAACGCCTGTCTTGTCAACTGTATCAGCGTTCTGCGGATGTCTTTTTAGGTGTGCCATTTAACATTGCAAGCTATGCATTATTGACCCATTTGGTGGCTGATCAGTGTGGCCTTGGCGTTGGTGATTTCATTTGGACCGGTGGTGATGTGCATTTGTATCAAAATCATGTGGAACAGGCGCGTGAGCAATTAACTCGGGAACCGCGATCGCTTCCAACGCTATCATTGATTCGGACGCCCGAATCCATCACGGGTTACCAAGAGGCAGATATCGTCATTGAGGGATATGATCCGCATCCTCACATCAAAGCACCGGTGGCGATCTGATGCGAATCGCTCTCATCGTGGCACGAGCCGATAACGGAGTCATTGGTGTTGATAATCAACTTCCTTGGCACCTGCCTTGTGATCTCAAGTACTTCAAGCA
Source organism: Litorivicinus sp. (assembly GCA_009886945.1). Taxonomy (GTDB): domain Bacteria; phylum Pseudomonadota; class Gammaproteobacteria; order Pseudomonadales; family Litorivicinaceae; genus HIMB30. The sequence goes on along the minus strand of QXYM01000069.1, from coordinate 7,491 downwards.
AGTGACGATGGGTAAACCCGTGGTCATGGGACGCAAAACATTTGAATCCATTGGCCGACCGCTTCCTGGCAGAACGAATGTTGTGGTCACTCGCAATCCTGATTGGTCTGCGCCTGGCGTACGGGTGGTGACGAGCTTAGAGGATGGATTGAAGCTTGCACGTGCTCAAGCGGATCTTGATGGTGCAGATGAAGTGATGATGATCGGTGGCGCCACCTTATATCGCGAGGCGATGCCATTCGTCGATCGGATGTACGTGACGCAAGTGCATGCGTCGCCAGATGGAGACGCCTTTTTTGAAGCACCGGATGCATCGCAATTTGCGCAGACATCCGTGGATCACCATCCAGCAGATGAAGTATCACCGGCCCACAGTTATGAGACCTGGGACCGGCGAGCGACTCACTGATCGCCGTCGGTGACCGCGCCAAGACTCGCTGAGGAAACCAGTCGAGCATACTTGGCAAGAACACCGCGATTGGGCGTTTCTTTCTCCATCGCCCAGGTGGACCGACGATGTTGCATTTCTGCTTGGTCCACATCAACAGTCAGTGCATTGGTTTCTGCGTCGATCGTAATGGTATCGCCGTCTTGTAGGAGTCCAATTGGACCACCGACCGCTGCTTCAGGTGTCACGTGTCCGATCACAAAGCCGTGTGATCCTCCCGAGAAACGGCCATCAGTGATCAGGGCGACATCTTTTCCGAGTCCTGCACCCATAATGGCGCTCGTTGGTGACAGCATCTCGCGCATTCCAGGACCACCTTTTGGTCCTTCGTAACGAATCACAATCACCGTTCCTTTTTCGATCTGTCCATCCAGGATGGCTTTGAGCGCCTCTTCTTCTGAGTTGAAACAACGTGCTGTTCCAGTGAAAGATAACCCCTCTTTTCCAGAGATCTTAGCGACCGCACCTTCAGGTGCCAGGTTGCCGTAGAGAATCCGAAGATGACTGTCTTTTTTCACCGGGTTTTCAAACGCATGAACAATGTCCTGCGACTCTGGATACGGCTGCACGTCGGCTAAATTTTCGGCCATGGTTTGACCCGTACAGGTCATCACATCCCCATGCAAAAGCCCGCGATCCAAGAGCATCTTCATCAGTGGTTGAATCCCGCCAATTTCGATGAGTTCACTCATGAGGTATTTGCCTGATGGCTTCACATCGGCAAGGACTGGAACCCGCTGACCAATGGTCGTGAAGTCATCAAGAGTGATATCGATGCCTGCGCATTGCGCCATGGCAAGAAGATGAAGCACGGCATTCGTCGAACCACCCAGTGCAATGACCACGGTAATCGCATTTTCGAAAGATTTTTTGCTCACGATATCCGAGGGTTTGAGATCTGTTTCAATCATTCGCATGACCGCAGCACCTGCGCGTTCACAATCCTCTTTTTTGTCGCTAGAAACTGCTTCTTGCGCTGATGAATTCGGTAACGATAAGCCGAGTGCTTCAATCGCACTCGCCATGGTATTGGCGGTGTACATTCCGCCACAGGACCCAGGTCCAGGAATCGCTGTTTTTTCGACAGCAATTAGTTGCGCATCATCAATCGTTCCGGCAGCACGCTGACCCACTGCCTCAAACACAGAGACAATGTCTCGACGTTCTGCGCCTGGTTTGATGGTTCCACCGTAGACGAAAACGGATGGACGGTTTAAGCGCAGCATGGCCATGACACAGGCTGGCATGTTCTTGTCACAGCCACCAATGGTAACAACTCCATCAAATCCCTGACCTGCAACGACCGTTTCGATCGAGTCACAAATGACTTCACGGCTGACCAGTGAATAACGCATCCCAGGGGTTCCCATGCTGATCCCGTCACTGACAGTAATGGTGTTAAACACCACTGCTTTGGCACCAGCAGCGTTGGCGCCTGCTTCTGCGTGATCCGCTAATTCGTTGATGTGCATGTTGCACGGAGTCACCATGCTCCAAGTACTCGCAATCCCGATCTGCGGCTTTTTAAAATCATCATCACCAAAGCCCACAGCGCGAAGCATTGCGCGAGACGGGGTTTGTGCAAGTCCATCGACGATGACGGACGAATAAGGGCGACGTTTGTCGGTCATAGTGGGTCCTATAGTTCTTTTTGAAGGATCAGCGAATTTCGCTGGTAGTTATACAAAGCCTGCCGATTTTCTGGCAAGGCTTCAACAGAAGACATGACAAAGCCGCGCTCTTTGAACCAATCACTGGCTTGTGTCGTCAATACAAACAAGTTGGTGATTGAGGAGGCGCGCGCCTGCTGTTCGATGTGTTTGAGCAATTTGCTGCCAATCGACTGCTCGGTGGTTGCATGATCGACGGCCAAGGCAGCGAGCTCTGCAGATGTGTGATCTAGCGGGTAGAGCGCTGCCGATCCTAAAATCCGTCCATCTTGTTCTATGATGAAGAAGTGGTTGATTTCCGCTTCAAGCTTGTCGCGAGATCGTTGAACCAACGCACCTTTTTCTTCTAAAGGTGCGAGCAAATGGATCAGTCCAGGTAAATCATCAACTCGTGCTTGGCGAACGGGGGCTGCCGGTTGCGAAGCGATCAGTGTGCCTGTTCCGTCGGCAGTCATCAGCTCAGTCAGAATTGCGCCATCAATCCCTGCACCGAGCAGATGGCAACGGCCAACGCCACCTCGAACTGCGCGTTCTGCGGCATCAAGCCGACGTTTCATCTCGTCATTTTGATGTGCCTGGGTGGTTCCAATTAACGCCAAGGCAAGTTCTGAGATACGATCGCCTTGCGCATCGATGCAATGCGGTGTTTCACCCATGAGAATCAGTTTATCGGCATGCAGCGCGACCGCGGTCTCAGCGGCGACCTCTTCACTGGCTAAGTTATACAACTCCCCTGCCGGTGAGTGAGCTAAGTGATCGAGATACACGATGGAACCCGCTTGCAACTGACGATGGATCGCTTCCGCATCAATTCGCCGCACTGATCCGGTGAGCTTATGATTGATACCCTCATGCACTCCCAAGGGTTTCGCAGAAACAAAATTTCCTGAAATCAAAGACGAGCGAGCTCGATTTCGGTGTTTTGCTCGCATAAACAGCCCACGAAAGGTCAGCCGATGCTGACTCACGAGGCTAATGATCCGATTGAGGAGAGACTCGTCTGTGATTCGACGGTGGCCGTGGTAAGCGCTTTCTAAACCTTGCTCAGCAATATACGAGTCGATGGCATGGCGTGTACTCTGTATGAGAACGAGATGAACGCCTAAGGCATTGAGCAAGACGAGGTCTTCCACCAACCGACTGACGTGAGATTCAGTGGGGTCGGAATCAGACAGCAAAACAACAAAGGTTTTGTCCCTGAATTGCTCGATGTATGGTCCTGCCTCACGAAGCCAGGCGACCAGTGGTTGCGTTTGAATGGTGAAACTCCTCTCCTGACAGGGAATTGTGCGATGAATCGGGAATCAACTCCAGACACGATTGAGCGAGAGCTGAAATTAGGGCTCAGGGATTGCGATCCTATCTCGGTCTCTTCTGCACTCCGAGACCTTTTGGGGCGGGAGCCCACTGGAACGACTCGGTTGTTGGTTAACCGCTATTACGACCTGTCAGGTCAGATCCACAAAGCCGGAGTCGCGATTCGTACCCGCTCGATCAATGATCAACATGAAATGACAGTGAAAATCAGAGAGCCTGATGAGGGCGGATTGACACAACGGAGTGAATGGAATTTTCCGATCGATAAGCCGGTGCTGGATTATGCGCTGCTGAAAACCGTCGATTTGCCCGTTGCTGTTATCGAGTTGATCGACGATGGCGCGCTCGATGTTGTGTTTGAAAATGCATTTCAACGGACCGACTGGCGTGTCCGCTTGGATGGTTGTGATGTGATGATCTCACTGGATTTGGGTTCTGTCTGTGTCGCTGAGAAGACATCACCAGTATCCGAGCTTGAGCTTGAATTGATTGCAGGTGACATCGAACCGCTCGTTGAATTGAGCTGCTTACTGGCCAACCGCCTCCCGTCGTTCATGGCTGTCATCTCAAAGGCTGAACGAGGCGATCGATTGATCCGAGCAGCAGATCCGATGCAGGATCCCCCTCCTGTTTCTGAGACAGACTGGTTACATTGGTTAAGTCGTGCACTGGATCCTCTGTCTGGACCTTCGCCAGATCAAGCAGTTCGAGCGTTGGATGCCATTGCCGATGACGAGGCAATCTCGACATTTCGTGCCTCTCTACAGGATGGTGGGCTACCGTCAGGCCTGGCTCGTTGGATGATCAGACAATCACTGGAGTCGATGGATGCACCCCACTGAGTATTCGCAGTTTTTAAAACGTTGGACGGAGAAATTTGATCCAGAGCAGATCTGGCTCAAGGAGGCTGGCTCCACTGCTCCCACAGAGTCGGCCATTCGTCAAGATTGGCAGAAAAACGTACCACTGAGCACGCCAGAATTTGATCGTCATGCGCGAATCTTGCGAAATCAAACCCAAGCGGGATTAATCTATCGATTGCTGTCCGGCCTTGATACATTCGAAGACACGGTTCGGGTGACCACACAAATGGCCGAGAGTGCACTTGACGCCAGCCTTGCCCACCATCGAGTCATCTTGGACAGCGCTTTTGGCGCGCCCTCAAATCCTGCACTGACCATTTTGGGAATGGGTAAGCTCGGTGGTCGAGAGCTGAACCTGTCCTCTGACATCGATATTTTTTGCGTCTTTGCTGAGGATGGTGAAACGTCAGGCCCGCGTGTTCGAGATCACGGAGATTATTTCACACGACTGACGCAGCAATTGGCCAAGTCACTGGATGCGCTCACTGTCGATGGCTTCGTGGCACGAGTGGATCAGCGATTACGACCTTGGGGATCAGCTGGTCAGCTGGCAATCCCTGTCGTTGCCTGTGAAGACTACTATGAGGTGCACGGCCGGGAATGGGAACGATTTGCTCTGTTAAAAGCGCGGCCAGTCGCTGGTGATCGAGATCTTGGCACCAATCTCCTTGATTCGCTGAAACCCTTCATGTACCGCAAATATTTGGATTTCGGCGTGTTTGAGTCGATTCGAGATTTGAAATCGAAAATCGAAACGGAAGTCCGTCGAAACGGGCGTGATCAAAATGTCAAAGTCGGCCGGGGTGGGATTCGAGAGATTGAATTTATCGTCCAGTCAATGCAATTGCTTCGAGGCGGACAGATTCCAACTCTGCAAGTGACAGGCTTTTTAGAGGCGTTATCTGCGTTGGTGGATGAATCCATTCTCACAGCGGACGATGGTCGACAGCTCCGCGAAGATTACTTGTGGTTGCGGCATGTGGAGCATGTCATTCAGGCGGAAAATGACCAGCAAACCCAAGAACTACCTGCAGACTGTGGACCACTGGCTGCCGTCTTAGGTTTTGAAAGTGCCGATCAATTTGAGACAGTTCGGCGGCAGGTTACTGATCGGGTGCATGAAGCCTTTGTCTCGTTCATGCGTGTTGAGCAACCGGTCGAGCCACAACAGACTCAGGTCTCTGAAGCGGTCCGGGAGCGTTTAGATGCCCTTCGTGAGAATCCGACTTGTGAGCGCCTTGAGCCAATTGCGCGTGCGCGTCTCGTCACGCTTCTGGATCAATTGGGTCCTGAACTCACGGAGTATCCGATTGAAGTCACTGAGCGGATGTTACGGTTCATCGGCACTTGTACGCGTCGAAGTGTTTACCTGTCCTTGTTGTCAGAGAATCCAGCAACTCGCCAGCGGATGCTGGATATTTTGAATCGATCCTCTTGGGTCACAGAACGCTTGATTGAAATGCCCGCGTTACTCGATGAGCTGCTAACGCTAGACCCCAGTGAGGCGGTGTTATCGCGCGAAGCCATTGGGCAAGAATTGAGTATGCGGCTACAACGCGTTGACCCTGATGATGCTGAACGACTGACGGAAGTGCTTGTGCAGTTTGCAAGAGGTCTCGCGTTTCGGGTCGCCGTGTTTGAAGTTCGTGGCGAAATTCCACTCATGCAAGTGTCTGATCAGCTCACGTGGATTGCTGAGGCGGTGGTGACGGAAGTGCTCCACTATGCCTACCGCGAAGTGGCTCACAAGTATGGGCATCCTGTGTGCACTGAATCTGATCAGCAAGATGCGCTCGGCCTTGCGGTTCTCGGTTATGGCAAACTGGGTGGGTTGGAAATGAGTTATGGCTCAGATCTCGATTTGGTATTCGTGCATGGTATTGATGCTGATCACCTGACTGATGGTGAGACTCCGATTGAAGGCGGCGTATTTGTCAATCGCGTTGTTCGACGCGTGATTGCGCTGATCGAGACCAACACTCGTTTTGGTCGTTTGTATGACATCGACACTCGTTTGAGGCCGTCTGGGCGCTCGGGATTGATGGTAATCGGACTTGATGCGCTGAAGAAGTATTTGGACGAGTCCGCGTGGACCTGGGAGCTTCAGGCGTTTGTCAGAGCCCGACCGGTCGCCGGTTATCGGCGGTTAAGCGCGATGTTAAAGGCGCTCCGGTCGGATATTTTGCAACAGTCGCGAGAGCCACAAGTTCTGCTCAAAGACGTCGTGGAGATGCGAGAAAAAATGCGTTCGCATCTGGGTAGTGGACCGAGTGATGTTGGTTTTGATTTAAAGCACGATCGAGGAGGTATCGTTGATATCGAATTTATGGTGCAATATCAGGTTCTAGCACATGCAGAATCACATCCTGAGCTAGCGATGTATACGGATAATATCCGCCAGCTCGACGGACTCTCCGAGTCCGGATGTATTTCAACTGCGGATGCAGATGCGTTAAAAAAAGCGTATATCCATTATCGGGCATTGAATCATGACGCCATTTTGTCTGACCGCGTTGGTCGGGTTGAAACGAGTGCCATTGAGAATGATCGAATGTTGGTGCAGGCGCTTTGGACGCAGTGGATGTCTTTGTGAATTGATTGGAAAGAAAACATGCAGCCGAACTTTGCTGATCGAGATGGTTTGATTTGGTTTGATGGAGAACTCAAGCCTTGGCGGGATTGTCAGGTCCACGTCCTCACCCACACCTTGCACTACGGTCTTGGGTGTTTTGAGGGAGTGAGGGCTTATCACACGGCCAACGGCGCCGGAATTTTTCGGTTGCAAGATCACACACGTCGTTTGTTCGATTCGGCGAAAATCCTTGGAATGCAGATTCCATTTTCCATGGAAGAGATCAATGCGGCGCAAAAAGCAGCGGTGGCGTCGAACGATTTAGACCATGCCTATTTGCGACCCATGGTCTTTTACGGTTCCGAAGGCATGGGACTTCGTGCGGATGCATTAAAAGCGCATGTGATTGTTGCAGCCTGGGCTTGGGGCTCCTACATGGGTGAAGAAAATATGAAGCGCGGTATTAAGGTGCGGACCTCAAGCTATACCCGTCATCATGTCAACATCACCATGACGAAAGCCAAAGCCAATGGGAACTACATGAATTCCATGCTTGCGTTGCAAGAGGCGCTGACAGGCGGAGCTGATGAAGCCTTGTTGTTGGATCCTGAGGGCTATGTT
>QXYM01000068.1 GCA_009886945.1 Litorivicinus sp. | reverse complement strand
TTGCGAGGTTTCTGCCTTCAAATGCACCGTTGATCGCCGAAACCGGTGGCATCAATGCAATGATTATTGATTCCACAGCACTGCCGGAACAAGCTGTTCGAGATGTGATCGCATCAGCGTTTCAATCGGCGGGGCAACGCTGTTCGGCACTTCGATGCCTTTATGTCCAGGAGGATGTGGCAGACGATATAGTGAATATGATTATTGGAGCAATGAACGAGCTCACTGTCGGAGATCCTTGGCAAATCAATACAGATGTCGGGCCAGTTATTGACGAGCACGCTAAAGCTCAAATCGCCGACTACATTTCCGAAGCAAGGTCATTCGGCCGCGTGCTACATTCTTTACGAAGCGATGATCATGGCTTCTTCATTCCGCCAACATTAGTCGGTGTGGAGAGTATCAATGATCTCGATCGAGAAGTTTTCGGTCCAGTGTTACACGTCGCCACTTTTAAAAGTGAAGATTTAGATGAAGTCATCAACACAATAAATGCGAGAGGTTATGGTCTTACATTTGGACTTCATACCCGAATTGACTCTCGAGTTCAAAAAGTGTCAGAACACATCCACGTTGGCAACATCTACGTCAACAGAAATCAAATTGGCGCTGTGGTCGGAACACAGCCGTTTGGTGGAGAGGGTTTATCTGGAACAGGCCCAAAAGCTGGGGGACCAAACTATTTGAGGAGCTTCCTGAACCGTCCGGCAAAACACTCTGAAGAGACATGGCAATACCCTTGCGATCTTGATGCACTCAGAAAATCCCTCTCACAGCAATTAGATCAGAAACAAATTCGACTCGATGAGATGCCAGGTCCGACAGGAGAAACTAATCATTTGCGATCTATTCAAAAAGGTCCAATCCTTTGTCTCGGCCCAGGGGAAAAAACAACTCAAGAGCAAGTCGAACGAATCGTAGAGTTGGGGGGTATTGCAATAGGAATTAATGGATTCCTGAAGCCTAAGGAACTGATTACGCTCGATCATATTTCAGGAGTTGTTTGGTGGGGTGACGATGCTCGTGAGTACCTAATCGCGTTAGCTCATCGTACTGGACCGATCATTCCACTCATCACAGAAGATCCCGATTTGAGTGCGGTTATCTTTGAGCGCCATCTTTGCATCGATACGACTGCTGCTGGTGGTAATACAACACTTCTCTCCGGTTAAGATGCAAATGCATGGATTCGGATCTGAACGACTCAACCCTTTTGAAAGAATTAAACCAACGTAAACTTTACGTAGTGCGAGGGCACAAGCCCTCACATAATGGTGTCATGCGATATCGTTGTATTAGTCAGGTGAGTCTTCAGGATGCGCTACGCTCAAAAAAATAATCAATCCTGAAAAAAGAGCGCCAAGCACTTTACTATCAACAACGAATGGTGGGTTGACTAGAGGAAAGTACCGAAATTGAATCCAAATCCACAAATTGTCAAAAGCCTCCTGAAAACTCAGGGCGATTCATACAGGCCCCATAGATCGTTGGATTACAGTCATATAAAAAAGTGCGCGATCACATTGAGGCTCAGTTACGGATACTCACCGAAAGAGAGTCGGGCAGCTAAATTCCCGACTCCCTCAATCCGACGGTCAGCAGAGATCTTTAGGCAATAAATTATCCGGAATATCCTGAAAGCAAACTGGACGTAAAAAGCGTCGGATGGCCATACTGCCGACGGATGTTGCACCGAAATTGGTGCTCGCTGGATAAGGCCCTCCATGAACCATGGCATCACAAACTTCAACTCCAGTCGGATACGCGTTAGCCAAAACACGACCGGCCTTACGCGTCAATATAGGCATCAGAGCACGCCCATAATCCGAGTCGTCATCTGATGTATGTAACGTACACGTTAGCTGTCCCTCCAGATGCTTAGCAACCTCGAGCATCTGCTCAAAATCTGAGACCTTAACAATAAGCCCCAAAGGGCCAAATACTTCATGACCAAGTGACTCGTCTGCTAACCAAGTCGCTCCATCTGTTTCATAAAGATAGGGAGTTGCCTGTCTTTGGTCACACATCGATGTGAGAACACTACGAACACCCGCTTTACTCGATATCTGTTTTTGCCCTTCTTGATAGGCAGCAGCTATCCCATCAGTCAACATAGTCTGAGGTGCAGCATCAGCAAGCGCATCCCTAGCTGCATTGATCAGACGCTCAGCTGGCTCACCCTCCATCACAACAATAATCCCAGGATTAGTACAAAACTGCCCAGCTCCCATGGTCAGAGATGCAGCCCAACCTCGACCAATCTCCTCACCCCTTTCCAATACTGCTCCCGGAAGCATAAACATCGGGTTTACTGACCCAAGCTCACCGAAGAACGGGATAGGGTTTGGACGCTGTGCGCAGAGGTCAAATAGCGCTCGACCACCCACAAGGCTACCGGTAAAGCCAACAGCAGAAATCAATGGATGTTTCACAAGAGCCTCACCCACTTTCCTGCTTCCGCCATGGATCATGGAGAACACACCATCTGGCATATTTGTGCGAGCTATCGCACGCGCAATCGCTTGCGCAACAAGATCGCTTGTTCCTGGATGCGCTTGATGCGCTTTGACAACGACTGGACAACCCGCAGCTAATGCTGAGGCTGTGTCACCTCCAGCAGTCGAAAAGGCCAGTGGAAAATTGGAAGCACCAAACACAGCTACCGGCCCCACAGGAAGTTGCATCAGTCGCAAATCTGGGCGCGGCAACGGTGTTCGATCGGGCAGTGCCTTATCGTGGCGACAATCTAAATAATCACCCCTATCCAAGACATCTGCAAACATTCTCAGTTGCCCACAGGTCCTCCCCCGCTCACCGTCCAATCGCGCAGCGGGTAAGCCAGTCTCCTCGCCCGAGATTGCTGTAATCGCTGCCCCGACCGCTTCAATTTCTTCCGCGATAAACCGCAAG
>QXYM01000067.1 GCA_009886945.1 Litorivicinus sp. | reverse complement strand
ATCTTATCGTCGACCATTGGACTTCTGATGCCTGAGATTAACGGTCATATGATGACTGCCAACGGACCAATGACGGGCGTGCTTCGTTTTGGCGACACGATCGAGTCCTTGTCTGAATCTCAGGGGGTCGACGATCGGATCATTCTTCCTGGAATCATTGATTGTCATATCCACGGTGGCGGCGGGGGCGACGTGATGGATGGGATGTCGGGGATCCGAGCGCTTGCCAGAACACACGCGCAGTTCGGAATGACGAGTTTCTTGGCAACCACTGTGACTGCCGAGGACGCATCCATCGAGCAGGTGCTTGACGCTGCTACTGAGGTGATGGCCAACCGGGAGCCCCAAGAAGCGCGTTGTTTGGGTGTCCATCTGGAAGGCCCGTATTTGAGCGAGGGGAAATTGGGAGCGCAGCCTCCGCTCACACGATTCGTTGACGCTCATCGGGTGGAAGCATGGTTTCGGCGAGGAGTGATCAAAGTGATGACCTATGCGCCTGAACAAGACCCCGACAATCGACTCCCAGCCCTTGCTCAGTCGTTTGATGTGAAATTACAAATTGGACATTCAGGTTGCGATTATCATCGTGCGATGCAGTGTTTCCAGGCGGGGTGTGGTGTGACGCATGTATTTAATGCGATGACCGGTTTGCACCATCGAAACCCCGGCGTCGCGCAGGCAGCATTACTGAACGCTGAGTATGCTGAGATCATTTGTGACGGCATCCATGTCAGCGAACCTGCGTTTCAGTTGGCCAGACAACAGATTCCTCGACTCTATTCGGTGACGGATTCAACTGCCGCTGCTGGAATGCCTGATGGTGAGTATCAGTTAGGGACGCACCGGGTTTTTAAGCGAAGTGATGTGGTCTGTTTGAGCGATGGAACGCTTGCAGGCAGTGCATCCACGGCGGATGTGACTGTGAAGACCTTGCGTGAGTTTGGATTGGATTGGTCAGAAATCGTCGCCATGACAAGTGCGCGGCCAGCAGCCTGGCTTGGGCTGAAAAACCTTGGAGCGATTGAGCTGGACTATTCTGCAGATTTTGTGACGTATCGGAATCAGCAACTCGAATCAGTGTGGATTGGCGGGGTTGCTGTCGTCGGGGCTGTTTCGTAGGGGGCGACAATTGCGACGCATTCATGTTCAATAGGGGTATTACGGTGAAAGGATTAAACATGCGACTGATGACAATTTGTTTGGCGATGCTGGCGCTTTCAGCATGCTCGATGCTCCCTGAGTCATGGAAATTCGAGACCGAATTTTGGACCTCTGACAACGAGACTGTTGACGTAGAACCAGCAGAAGACTCTGAAGTTGAGAAAGAAATCGTCCTCAAACTTGATGAGAATCAATTGGCGAAAATTCAGGTCGGTCAAACCAAAGCGGAAGTCCTTGAGATCTTAGGTCCATCGGCTAATGTCGACCATGGAGAGACCTTGGCTGATCATTATGTGAAAGGCGGGGAAGTTTACGACGTCTTGTATTTCCGGGCGACTGTTGGTGGTGTCGAAGATATTCGAGCCTTATTGTTCAAAGCCAATCAGTTGGTCGGTATTGGTTGGTCGGAAATCAATTAAACGTCCTTAAATCTAAATGCGAATGTGTTGCATTTAAGTTTGCATGACGCTAATCTCTCTGAACTGAACCTGAGGAGAGATCAATGCGTACACCCCAAATCCTGACGGCTATTCTCACCGCGCTCGTCGTTAGCCAATCTGTTGCTTCCGAAGTCAATGTGTATTCGGCGAGACAAGATTCGTTAATTACCCCGTTGCTTGACCGTTTTAGCGCATCGACTGGGATCAAGGTGAACCTCATCACCGGTAAAGCGGATGAATTGTTGTCGCGGATGAAAGCGGAAGGCCCGGCAACCCCAGCTGATGTCTTCGTGACGGTCGATGCGGGACGTTTGCATCGAGCGAAGGAAGCTGGTGTGCTAGCTTCTATTGATAATGCAACGCTGTCAGCGAAAATCCCAGAAAATTTGCGCGATGTTGATCGCCAATGGTTTGGATTGACGGTTCGCGCGCGGCCCATTTTTTATGCCAAAGATCGCGTGAATCCATCTGAACTTTCGACGTACGAAGCCTTAGTTGACGAACAATGGAAGCGCCGGATTTGCATTCGTTCGTCGAGCAATATTTATAATCAATCACTGGTTGCCTCGATGCTTGAGGCGAGCGGTGAGGATGCAACTTTGCAGTGGGCAGAAGGGCTCGTTGCCAACCTGGCTCGGAAGCCCACGGGCGGCGACACGGATCAGCTGCGAGCCGTCGCTGCCGGTCAGTGTGATGTGGCGATCGCCAATACTTATTATTTTGGCCGCTTGATCGATTCAAACAAGCCAGAGGACCGAGAGGTGGTTTCAAAGCTTGGCGTCTTCTGGCCAAATCAAGGCGACCGCGGTGCGCATGTGAACATTTCAGCGATTGCAGTGACGAAATATGCAAAGCATCCAGCTGAGGCTGTCCGGCTACTTGAGTATATGGTGTCCGACGATGCCCAAGCCTACTATGCTGAAATCAACCATGAATACCCAGTGGTGCCCGGAGTACCATCCTCGCCGACGATTGCCTCACTTGGCCAGTTTAAGTCCGACGCCTTGAATTTAAGTCTCTTAGGGATCAATAACAGACAGGCTGTAACACTGATGGATCGCGCCGGTTGGCAATAACTTCAATGACTCAATCCAGTCGTTGGCCCGTTCCTCGATTCAACGGGCTCTTAATGACAACGGTCGTGGCCGCACTTTGTGTGGCCTTGCCTGTTTTGGTGGTCGTTTCTTTCGTGATCACAGGTGTTTCCGATGCTTGGAATCACTTGTTGGAGACGCTGCTTGGGCGTTACGCACTGAATTCACTATTGTTATCGGCATTGGTTGCGATTGGAGTGGTCATTCTCGGTGTCCCTGCGGCATGGATCATTTCGTTTTATCGGTTTAAAGGCCGCGGAATCTTGTCTTGGCTGCTATTGCTGCCGATGGCTTATCCTGCCTACATTCTGGCTTATACCTATACAGGAGTCCTTGATTACAGCGGACCGGTACTGACCGCGATGCGGGAACTCAATGCGCCGACATGGGCCATGGATCCCCTGTTGAATATCCGATCACTCCCAGGTGCAGCCATCATGCTCAGCTTGGTTCTCTATCCCTACGTGTATCTCTTGGCCAGGGCCGCATTTATGGATCAGTCGGCGAATCTGATGGAAGCCGCCTACACGCTTGGTCAAAGCCGCTCTCGCGTGTTTATGCGGATTGTGATTCCAATGGCACGGCCTGCGATCGCTGCGGGGACTTTGCTCGCAGTGATGGAAACCTTGGCAGATTTCGGTACGGTGCAGTTTTTCGGAGTGCAGACGTTTACCACGGGCATTGTCCGAACCTATTACGGGTTTGGTGATACCGTTGGCGCAGCGCAACTCAGTACGTTACTCCTTGGTTGTGTGTTCTGTTTAGTGATTTTTGAAAAATCCTCACGCAGTCGGGTTCGCTATTACTCAGATCGGCTGCGCAAGCTCAATCAGACGAGCGTGACCTTGAGCGGTTGGCGACAGTCCGT
>QXYM01000066.1 GCA_009886945.1 Litorivicinus sp. | reverse complement strand
TGAGGATCGAGATCAGATCGCTGACTGATTTCCATCAACTCATCCTGAACTCGACTTGCTGCCGTTTTTGTATGGGAAATCCCCATCAGCTTGTCGCGCCGAACTTTCTGCCAACGCTTCCATTCCGACTGAGACAACGATTGTGGAAAATTACGTGCTCGATACCGAAAGAGCAATTCCGGGTAACGACCATCATCAAATGCGAGATCTAACTGACTTAAAGCCTCTGCATCCATCAATGGGAGACCGGCCAATAGATCCTTATCGTGTGACGACAAAAAACGTCCTGAATAAAGCGCCAAGTCAACGTCGTCAGGGACCGACTGTTGGGGTTCACTGAAGATCGTGACCGCCAATTGATAGAGCTGTTTAAAAGCCGGTGATTCCTGAATATGCTGCCAAATCTCGAGGTGCTGGTTTTGCATTGCCTCGTCACGACCAAAGCCCTCAAGCCGTGCCTTGACATCGGCATCGAGAGTGCTGCGACGAAACAACATTGGCTGCGCATTGATTCGGATGGTGTGAAGACCCAACGCATAGGCCTGTTTTCGAGTTTCACGCAGATCGCTCGATTCCGATTCCGCCAACGCAATTAAGCCTGCCATGACCTCTTGTGGGTCACGATTTAAATCAAAGGCCACATAATCATTGGAACGCTCTGACAAACGGAACGGAATCCAACAATCTCTGACGAATCCGCGTTCCCAACCGGCGAAGGGCGTCACTTCAAGAAGCCCCTCGCTTCGACCGTCGGCTCGAATTTGATCGGTCACAAAGTGCTTATCAATCCGCTTTAAGCAAGAGGCAAATAGATCGGCATCATAGAGCGCCAGTTGTCGAGCTAACCGTGCCGTCACTGTGACATCAGAGGCCGCATCATGCGCCCGCGTCAGCCCTTGATCGAGCTGGTTGAGAGGACCAATCCGGTCGAGTTTAAACCGCGGTCGGCCATCATGATCTTCCGGCCAGCGAATCGCCGCTGGAGCGAACACAAAATAACTCAGAACCACCGGATACAAATCAAACCGACCACGGCCATCGGCATATTGCCAAGCATAGGGGTCGCGCAACGAACGATAAAAGACATGCTGCGTAAACTTGTCATCAAAGCCACGCGAATTATACCCAGCGACTAGGGTACGCGGCGCAATGAGACTCTCGAGATGACTCGCAAGCTGAGCCTCGGAAACCCCCTCGCGCTGATGCCTCTCTGGGAGAATTTGATGCACCAGCATCGCGCCAGGAGAGGGAAGGACGTCGTCAGGAAGACGGATGAGAAGGGACTGTGCGTCCGCCACTGGTTCCATTCCGGGATCGGTCAACTGCCACCCCATTTGGATGGGCCGATCTGCAGCTGCATCTCGACCCGAGGTTTCATAGTCGTACCAGAGAATCTGCACCCTAGCGCTCAGGTAAGGTGACGTTCAATTCCAACACCGACGAGTCACCGACTCGGTCTAATCGGATCGCGACTTGATCGTCACGAATCGCCACATATTTTTTAACAACATCCAGAATTTCACGCTGTAAATCAGGAAGGAAATCGGGGCCCTCTCGATTCTGGCGCTCATGCGAAATCAGAATCTGTAACCGCTCTTTGGCGGCCGCTGCCGAGGTTTTTTGCTTGCTTGAAAACAGACCAAAAAATGCCATCAGTCACCTCCACCCAAAATGCGACTGAGAAGTCCTTGCTTCTTCGCTGTGACAAACCGAAGCGGCCGATCGTCTCCAAGGAATCGAGCGACCGCATCGCTGTAGGCTTTGCCCGCATCAGAGTCTTCATCTAAAATGACAGGAACACCGGTATTTGACGCTTTTAACACTGCTTTCGACTCCGGAATGACTCCAATGAGCTTCACCGCCAAGATGTCACAGACGTCTTCTTTGGATAACATTTCTCCCTGATCCACACGAACCGGATCGTATCGCGTGATCAATAAATGCTCTTGAACTTTCCCGCCTTCTTTTGCACGCTTGGATTTCGACTGCAGAATTCCAAGAATCCGATCCGAATCGCGAACCGACGAAACTTCTGGGTTGGTAACAATGACCGCGTGATCAGCAAAGTGAAGCGCCATTGTTGCACCTCGCTCAATACCCGCAGGCGAATCACAAACGATATATTCAAAACCCATGTCAGCTAATTGGTCGAGAACTTGGCCGACACCCTCTTCAGACAAAGCATCTTTATCCTTAGTCTGACTTGCCGCCAAGATCGACAGATTTTCCATGCGCTTATCTTGAATCAGCGCTTGATTCAGTGTCGCCTCACCGGAGATCACATTGACGAAATCAAACACGACACGGCGCTCAACACCCATAATGAGATCGAGGTTCCGAAGTCCCACATCAAAATCAATCACCACAGTGCGGTGACCGGCCTTCGCAAGACCGGCAGCCAGAGCTGCTGATGACGTCGTTTTACCAACACCACCTTTCCCTGAGGTCACAGTGACAACGGTAGCCAAGCTTTCTTCTCCTTTATCCCATTAAAGCAAATGTTAATTTTTGAGCCGTTCCGTCGAGCCCAACTCTTACTCTAGCAGACCAGAGCTCTTCGGGGATCTGATCTGATCCGCAATACATCCCTGCAAGCGACACCAACTCTGGCTCGAAGGTTAAACAAAAAATTTCAGCATCTGCCTGTCCACTGACACCGGCCGCGACCCGCCCTCGCAGCCGGCCATACACATGGACATGCCCGTCCGCCATGATTTCAGCGCCCTCGCTCACTTGACCGATGATCACCAGATCACGATCTTTCGCGTAGATTTGAACGCCTGAACGGACTGGACCCTCGATCACTAATGCGCTGTTCCGAGTCTCATCAGGGACTGGCGATCTGGCCGACACCGCTTCTGGAGTATCTGGATCAACAGTCACATTGTTAGACGACAGCCAGGCAAGGCCAAGTTCGTCAGCAACAGTCCGGTGCTGAGGATCACCTGTTAAACCGATCAAACCAATCCCCAACTGATCAAGGAGATCGACCGCTTCGCTGATTTCGCTGGCAGTATGCTCCATCGCCGGCTTTAAAACGATCGCAATTTCCTGCATGAGCGCCGGTGCTTTGTCACACTGGAGACGCAACCACGAGTCCAATGGGCCACTGTCTTTAGGCCACTCCAGCGTCATGACACTGTATCGATTGGCACGAATGCGGGGCATTGATGTCATAGATTCACTCAGTTAGAAAAAGTTGTGCAATTATTGCCAAGTGTTACTTGACGAAACAACTGCATTTCATTAATATTCGCGCCTCGATTGCGGGGTGGAGCAGCCTGGTAGCTCGTCGGGCTCATAACCCGAAGGTCAGAGGTTCAAATCCTCTCCCCGCTACCACTTTTCTTCGAGATACATTGATCCACGTGCTGGATTAACCCAGCCAGTTTCGGATGAACCGTTTTCCCAGCTCCCGACAACATCTCGATATACGGATAGATCGCGCACGAGTCTGGTAAACGATCACCTTGTTCCAAAATCTCGCGCATCCGGCCTAAAAACACAAACTGAAGCCATTGTTCCAACTCTAGTGTGTCGTAACAAAATGGCAGCGTACTGGCCAAAGCCTCGGCTGTCGGCCGCTCATCTGACCACAGGCCCAGATCCCTCAAGCCAACCTCAAGTTGATTCAGCGCATCGATGATCTCTACGCTTTGTTGATCAATCAAGACTGCGACTCAAGCTCTTGCAATAGCGCCTCAAATTCTTGCGTCAGGCGATGTTTTGCATATAGATGAACTAATGGCTTTGCTTTTTCATGAGACTCACGCATGACCACACTTGAAGACAGCGTTGTCTTCGTGACCGGTAGTGAATCCGCCTTTAAGCCTTCAATGAGTTGCTTGGGTAACTTCGCACGCGCCGGAACCTGATTCGGAACAATCGCTTCAAGCACCAATTGCGGATTATGGTCTGCTTTGATTTCTTCGATCGTCTCAGTCAACTGATACAGCGCCTGCTTGGAAAATGTGTCGCAATCGAAGGGCACAACCACCCGATCGGCAGCGATCATTGCCGATCGCGAAAAAAAGTTCAGTGCAGGCGGCGTATCCAGATAAATCCGATCAAAGTCTGTCATCAGTTCCGCCAATGCTTCTTTGAGCTTATACATTTTGTACCGACTCTCAAGCTTATGCTCAAGTTCAAGCAGGCCTCGTCCAGAGGGCATGACCGATAAATTTGGGTAGGCACTCTGGTGAATTAACGACGTCATGGGTTCGCGAGAATACAGCGATAATTGATTCTGGAAAAAATCCTCGACGCCTGGCAACCGTTCCGATTGCTCGCCGACAATGTAGTGCGTACTGTTCCCCTGCACATCCAAATCAATTAACAGGGTTTTGAAACCAGACTTGGCGCTCGCCGCAGCCAAATTGACGGCAATACTCGATTTGCCGACCCCACCTTTTTGGTTAAACACCACGCGACGCATTGTTACTCCTTTGGTGATAGCGCGAGATTCACTCGGCCATCAAGATCAATAATTCGTTGAGTCAATTGCTTTCGGCTGGCGTCAACGGCTTCAAGAATCTGCTGTTGTTTGCCCACTTGCTCAGCAAGACGACTAAATTCCTCGGACAAAACCTCTAAGCCCAACAGCGCGTTATTGGTATCTGCAAGCTGTGTCAATTGTTCATTGACCCCGTCGATATTGAACTGCACTGCTTTCACAGTTTGTTCAGTGTCCAACTGGGTAGCTCTCACCTCGTTGAGCTGGTTATCTAGCCTAGTCAGGACCTCTTTGGTGGCACGCACCTCTTCGCTCAGGGCCATGACCGCTTGGCGAGTGCCGGCAACCCCGTCGATCCGCGTTCGTTCTGCGTTCACCTGCTCACCTAACAGAGCAACTGATTCATCTAGCTTCGACTCTAATGTTGTCGACCGTTGCTCAGACTCCGACAGCCTCTGCTGTAAGATTTTGACTTGCTTCTCGAGTGCGTCGGAGGTTTTTCCTGAGTCTAATAGCGCTTGCTGCAACGCTTTGACTTGTTTCGCCATCACTGTCAGATCAGCACCCAAGTCTGATTTCAAACGAGCCTCAACCGATTGCACCATTTTGCGCATCTGAGCATCAGATTGCGCTAATTCACCAATCCCCTGAGTTTGAGCCTGATTGAGACGCTGAATCGTCGCTTCGAGTTCTTCTGCCTGACTTTCGGCTTGACTGAGAGCCGCCTGATATCGACCGGCTTCCTCAAGACCAAAGAACGCCATTCCAAATGACACGCATAAACTGACAATCACAAATAGCCAGAGCAACCAATTTGAACTCGATTGGCGAGGTACTGATGAGGTTGTTCGAGGTGTTTCAATCGTTGACTTCAGAGGCTCCGCTTGCCGTTGATCGGATACCGAAATCGGAGTCGTCAAATCGTCACTAAACTGAGGTTCTTTACGCGTCATACATTTGCCTTACTAAGGAACTTGAGTGTACCGAATCCTTCGACAAAACGAACCTATGATCGCCGAAAAGATTGAATTGTCACGAGAAGCCCCCACAATCATCTCGATCAAAACTCACTGGAGGTCATCATGGCATTCGAATTGCCCTCACTGCCGTATGCTAAAAATGCATTGGCACCGCATATCTCAGAAGAAACACTCGAATTTCACCACGGAAAGCACCACAAAACCTACGTGGATAACTTAAACAACTTGGTTCCAGGAACCGAGTTTGAAGGCAAGTCGCTTGAGGACATCATCAAAGCGTCTTCCGGTGGCATCTTCAATAACGCAGCCCAAGTCTGGAATCATACGTTCTATTGGCATTGCCTCTCACCGAATGGTGGTGGCGAACCAACAGGCGAGCTTGCTGATGCCATTAACGATACCTTTGGATCATTCGACAATTTCAAAGAAGAGTTCACCAAAACCTCTGTCACAACCTTTGGCTCTGGCTGGGGTTGGTTAGTAAAAAATGCAGAGGGTCAATTGGAGTTAGCGTCAACAGTTGGTGCTGGCAACCCAATGACCGATGGCAAAACACCCTTGTTAACCTGCGATGTTTGGGAACATGCCTATTACATCGATTACCGGAACGCTCGCCCAGCATATCTCAAGGCATTCTGGGAGCTGATTAACTGGGATTATGTCGCTGAGCAATACGCAAACGCATAATCCGCATTGCATGATCAAAAAACCCGCTTCGGCGGGTTTTTTTATGCGCTCATTGTCAAAGCCAACAGACATAAAAAAACCCCATCCAGAGACTGAATGGGGTTCTCGACCTCAGGGTCGGCTTACATCATGCCGCCCATTCCTGGGTCCATCGCTGGTGCCGCAGGCTTGTCTTCTTTGATCTCAGTGATCATACATTCTGTTGTGATCATTAAACCGGCAACAGATGCCGCTGCTTGCAGAGCAGAACGTGTCACTTTCGCAGGGTCCAAAATACCCATTTCGATCATGTCACCATACTCACCGCTTGCCGCGTTGAAGCCGAAGTTACCTTCGCCTTGCTTCACCTTATCGACGACCACAGAGGCTTCTCCACCAGCGTTAGTCACGATCTGACGGAGAGGTGCTTCCATTGAGCGCTTGGCAATTTGAATACCAACATTCTGCTCTTCGTTATCACCAGTCAGCTCACCAACCGCTTGTAGCGCACGAATCAATGTGACGCCACCACCGGCAACCACACCTTCTTCGACCGCTGCGCGTGTTGAATGCAGCGCATCTTCAACGCGAGCCTTCTTCTCTTTCATTTCGACTTCAGAACCAGCGCCGACCTTGATGACCGCAACACCGCCTGCCAGTTTCGCTTTACGCTCCTGAAGCTTCTCACGATCGTAGTCAGATGATGTTTCTTCGATCTGCGCTTCGATTTGCTTCACGCGACCTTTGATGTCGTCTGCTTTACCAGCTCCATCAATGATTGTGGTGTTCTCTTTCGAAATCTGGATGCGCTTGGCCGTACCCAAATCGTCCAACGTTGCTGTCTCAAGCGAGAGACCAACTTCTTCTGAAATCACCGTACCACCTGTGAGAACCGCGATGTCCTGCAACATCGCCTTGCGACGATCACCAAAGCCAGGAGCTTTGACGGCAGCGACTTTAACAATGCCACGCATGTTGTTCACAACCAACGTCGCCAAGGCTTCGCCTTCAACGTCTTCTGCGATCAACAATAATGGCTTGCCAGCTTTCGCAACACCTTCCAGGACCGGAATCAAGTCACGGATATTTGAGATTTTCTTATCAACCAACAGCACGAAGGGATCTTCCAATTCTGCTGTCATGTTGTCTTGGTTGTTGACGAAGTAAGGTGACAAGTAACCGCGGTCGAATTGCATCCCTTCCACGACGTCAAGCTCGTCTTCAAAACCAGACCCTTCTTCGACGGTAATCACACCGTCTTTGCCAACTTTTTCCATGGCTTCAGCAATGATTGCACCAACGCCTGCATCGGAGTTCGCAGAAATCGTACCGACCTGAGCAACGGCTTTAGAATCTTCGCATGGCTTCGCCATTCCGCTGATCGCTTCAACAGCAGCTTTCACCGCTTTGTCGATACCGCGCTTCAAATCCATTGGATTCATGCCCGCTGCAACCGACTTCAACCCTTCGTTCACAATCGCTTGAGCCAAAACAGTCGCTGTGGTTGTTCCATCACCGGCCACATCAGATGTTTGAGAAGCAACTTCTTTCACCATCTGCGCGCCCATGTTTTCAAACTTGTCCGAAAGTTCGATCTCTTTGGCAACGGACACACCGTCTTTCGTTACGGTTGGTGCGCCGAACGACTTATCAAGAACAACATTACGACCCTTGGGTCCCAGTGTCGTTTTTACTGCGTCTGCCAAAATATTTACGCCAGCAAGCATACCCTGACGGGCAGCATCACCAAATTTTACATCTTTAGCTGTCATGTCTAAAAAATCCTTTTATCAGGGGTCTTACTTTTCAACTACGCCAAGAATCTCTGATTCGTTCATGATCAGAAGCTCTTCACCGTCAACTTTAATTGTGTTGGAGCCTGAGTACTGGCCGAACACTACCGTGTCACCGACTGATACCGACATCGCACGGACTTCTCCGTTATCGAGTGGCTTGCCGGTACCGACAGCAACGATTTCACCCTGATTTGGCTTTTCAGCCGCAGAACCAGGAAGCACGATGCCACCTGAAGTTTTAGTTTCCTCTTCCATGCGACGAATAACGACGCGATCGTGGAGTGGACGAATGTTCATTTGCTGATATCTCCGCGTTATGACAATGAACTGAGGCTTACGCCTTTCCTCGACCCTCCCAACCCAATGAGTTGGAACGCTTTCCTTAGCTCACCTGTGGGGGGTTAACCGCCAGGGACTACCTGTCCCCAGGACAACCCGGTTGATGCGGACGCTTTTATTTTTTTCAACAGTCGAACTAAAAATTTCTATCATCGACGCGATGGAATTCACCTTCGATCACGATTTTATCGCGGTATCGATCGATGAGTTTGAAGAGCAACCACTGCCGCGTTTGCGGGATGAGAAGTGCAAATCCTAGCGCGTCAGTCACAAACCCAGGGGTTAACAACAGCGCGCCACCGACGGCAATCATCACACCGCTGACAAGCTCTGATGCTGGAATCGCGCCTTCATCCATTTTGCGCCGCGCGCGCATCAGAGTAGAGAGGCCTTGCTGCTTGAGAAGTGACAAGCCAATCGTTGCCGTCAACACCACCAATCCGATCGTTGGTAACGCACCAATCCAGCCACCGACTTCGATGAGAATCCACATCTCAACGATGGGGATCAGCATAAATAGTAATAACGGCATGCATCCTCCTGTGTCGCCAGAATACAGATTTGTCGACCACAAACCAAAGAGGGGTAGCTTTTTTTTGCAGTGCAACTAAACTGCACAAAGAAATATTGCATCGCAACAAATTGTTTTGTGCAACGACAAACGGATATAGATTTTAAGGATTAGACATGGATCTCAATGGCAAGGTAGTGGTCATTACAGGTGGCGCCCAGGGTCTTGGACGCGCGATGGCGCTCAGGCTCGCGCCGAAGAAACCGCATATCGCACTCATTGATATGAACGAAGACTCGCTCGCTGAAGCCAAAGCGTTGATCGAACACGCTGGCGCTACGGTCTCAACTTGGGTTTGTAATGTTGCAAAAGAAGAAGAAGTTGATGCGGTCTTCGCGCAAATTGCTGCACAAACGGGGCGTCTTGACGCGGTTGTTAATAATGCTGGAATTACCCGTGACTCAATGCTGTTAAAGGTCAAAGACGGTGTCGTTGAAAAGCGGATGAGCGTCGAGCATTGGCAGCAGGTTGTCGATGTGAACTTAACCGGCACCTTCCTGTGTGGGCGTGCTGCTGCAACTGAAATGGTGAAAGCTGGAAACGGAGGCTGCATCATTAATATTTCGTCAATTTCTCGCCATGGGAACATGGGGCAAACTAACTACGTCGCAACCAAAGCTGGCGTGGCTGCAATGGCTGTAACCTGGTCTAAGGAATTAGCACGTCAAGGAATCCGTTGTGCAGCCATTGCTCCTGGTTACATTGGGACTGAAATGGTGCTGACGATGAAGCCAGAAGCGTTGGAAAAAATTGCTGCCGGAATTCCTGCAAAACGACTCGGTGAGCCCGATGAAATAGCACAAACCGTCGAGTTCATTTTAGAAAATGATTACGTCAATGGTCGTGTCATCGAAGTTGACGGCGGGTTACGCGTTTAAAAATCTTGCCTTTCGGATCAGTCTCCCGACAATGGGACTCTGATCCGGACGGCTTATGACACTCAACGACACGCTCAAAACCTATCTCGACAAGCGCATTCTCTGGGTTTTCCTCATGGGTTGCGCAAGTGGCTTCCCTTGGGTTCTGATCGCCTCAGCGTTATCTGCTTGGCTCAAAGATGCTGGCGTCTCAAGAACCGAAATTGGCTTGGTGGGTATTGCTTACGGGATTTATGCATTTAACTTCCTCTGGGCTCCACTGATCGACCGGGTGAACATTCCTTCCATCACTCGAATCGGCCAACGAAAAAGCTGGATTCTTCTGACGCAGGCCGCCATGGCCTTACTGACCTTAGTTTTGGCCACAGTTCAAGCGCCGGGCGAACAGCTCGCATTGGTCGGAATGTTAATTTTCGCCATCGCGCTATTTTCCGCGACGCAAGACATCGCCATTGACGCATTTCGTGTCGATCATTTTTCTTATGGCAATCAAGCATCCATTCCAGCTGCCTCTGCAATGGCGACCGTCGGTTGGTGGGCAGGTTATTCGTTCCCGGGCTACTTCGCATTTGCTTACGCAGATGCGGTCGGTTGGAATACCGTTTATTTGATGCTCGCCGGGTGCTTGGGAGCCTTCATGCTGGCGACCTGTTTCATCAAAGAACCAGAGACCGACAGAGAGGCTTTACAACGCGAGATAGAATCGCACTATCTTCAAGGAGAACAGACTCGATCTCAGCGCATGATCACTTGGTTGACGGTGACTGCGTGGGAGCCGCTGGCTGACTTCTTCAAAAACCATGGCTTACGGCTCGCCATCTTGATTTTGGTGTTTATCTTCTTATTTAAAATCGGTGAAGCGTTTCTCGGACGCATGTCGATCGTCTTCTATAAAGAATTGTTCACTAACGAAGAAATCGGGACCTATCAAAAACTCTATGGCGGACTTGCGACCTGTGTTTTTGCGCTCATTGGCAGCATCATCAACGTTCGGCTAGGAGTCACACGCGGTTTGTTTATCGGTGGCGTTGCGATGGCCGGCAGTAATTTACTGTTTGCCTGGCTTGCAATGGCTGGTCCTGATAAATCCATTCTGCTGCTTGCGATCTTGACCGATAATTTCACCACGGCGTTCTCGACTGTGGCTTTTGTGAGTTTCTTAACCGCGCTGACTGGCAAAGCATTCTCGGCCACTCAATATGCCTTGCTGGCATCAATTGGCAATGCGGGTCGAACCGTACTGGCATCAAGTGGAGGATGGTTTGTCGATTGGACGGGTGGCAATTGGCCCCTATTTTTCGTGTTAACTGCAGTAATGGTCATTCCAGGGCTATTGCTTCTGGTACTCATTCGCAAACCACTCGAGCAAATTTCAACACATCACAAGGATTCCAATGGGTAACCGATTAACAAAGCTCTATACCAAAACAGGCGATGATGGCACGACCGGACTGGGTGATGGATCACGGACGTCAAAAGATAGTCTCCGAATCGAAGCAGTCGGCACGATTGATGAACTCAATTCCTGGATGGGATTACTCATCGCGGAGCTCTCTGACAACGAGCCCCTGACCGCACCACTCACAGACATCCAGCATCGCTTGTTTGACCTCGGCGGTGAACTTGCAGTTCCTGGATTCCAACTGATCCACCCAGAGATGGTTTCAGATCTTGAGACCTTGTGTGATCAACTCAATGACGAACTGCCGGCGCTGAAAGAGTTTATTCTTCCTGGTGGATCCAAATCAGCAGGTTTGTGTCACATGGCTCGCGCTGTGGCGAGACGAGCCGAACGCATCATTGTCGCTTTAGCCAAACAAGAAGCCGTTGGCGACGACTTAAAACATTACATTAACCGGCTCTCGGACGTTCTGTTCGTGATGGCTCGGCACTTGGCTCGACGCGATGGTGGCCATGAGGTGTTTTGGAAGTCAGCACGCACTCAATAAAAAAAGCCCGGCGAACCGGGCTTTCGGTCAAAAGACCAAGTGTCTGATATCAGCAAGCACCTTGCTTAAGACAGTGGTAAACCGAGCACCATCTCCACCGTTAATCACACGGTGGTCGTAGGACAAACACAACGGTAGCATCAACCGTGGTTGGAATGCAGCACCATCCCAAACCGGCTGAATCGATGCCTTGGATATTCCGAGGATCGCCGCCTGTGGTGAAGGAACGATCGGAGTAAAGGCTGTACCACCAATGGATCCAAGCGATGAAATCGTGAAGGTCGCACCCTGCATTTCTGCGGGTTTTAACTTCTTATTCTTCGCTTTATCGGCCAACTCAGATGCTTCAGCGGCAATCTCCCAAATCCCTTTTTGATCCGCATCACGGATCACCGGAACCATCAATCCATCAGGTGTATCCACGGCAATACCGATATGGATATACCCTTTTCTGACGATTTCGTCAGTTGCAGGATCAATCGAGGCATTGACTTGTGGTAGTTCAGCCAAGGCATAGGCAGAGGCCTTAATCAAAAATGGAAGCGGGGTGAGCTTCACACCCTTCTTCTCAGCCTCAGCTTTCATGGATTTCCGGAAGGCTTCCAGATCCGTGATGTCGGCTTCATCAAACTGTGTCACGGCTGGAACATTGAGCCAACAGCGAGTCATGTTATCCGCTGTGAGTTTGTGAATTTTGGTCATTGGAATTCGTTCCACAGGACCAAAGGCAGCAAAATCAACCGATGGAATTGCTGGAATTCCTGTTCCACCCGTGACCGCTGGACCCGCTTCTTTTTGGCTCAATTTCGCCTTCACAAAATTATGCAAGTCATCTTTGGTGATCCGGCCTCGTGGGCCAGATGACGGGACTTTGGTCAAATCGACACCAAGCTCACGCGCTAACGCACGCACCGCTGGACCTGCATGCACTAGTGACCCTGAAATCTCAGCTGCAGGAGGTTCTATCTTCTTGCTTTGAGCGGCCGCTGGAGCGACTGGAGCCACAGGTTCACTCGGTTGTGCTACTGGACTTGCAGGGATCGCCGAACTGCTGGTGGATTCCACATCGGCAATCGCATCACCCTGAGCCACGGAATCGCCCTCTTTCACAGCAAGTGCGACGATTTTTCCACTCACCGGCGAGGGTATTTCCATCGAGGCTTTATCCGATTCGAGAACAATTAATGTATCGCCTTCGGCAACGGTATCACCAATCGCAACACTGACCTCGATCACAGTCACACCATCGGCATTTCCGGTGTCAGGAACGACCACTTTTTCCAGACCGCCTGCACGATTTGAGGCTGCAGCAGGCACAGGTGTCGTTGGAGTGTCGGCTACCGGAGCTTGCGAAGGAGCCACAGCCGGACTGCCATCGGTCACTGACATCTCGCAAATGGGATCACCCTGCACCACTTGCTGGCCTTCGGTCACGATCAGAGCACTGATCACTCCGGCCCTAGGCGCAGGAATTTCCATGGATGCTTTATCTGACTCTAGGACGATCAGCGTATCGCCTTCGGCAACGGTATCACCCACTGAAACCGCGACCTCAATCACAGTCACGCCGTCAGCACTCCCAGTGTCAGGCACAACCACCTGCTCACTCACCGTGGCTTCTTGGGATACTGGAGCAGTTGCGACTGGCGCAGCAGTCAGAGCCTCGGCAGGAGGCGGTTCAATAGGCGCAGAGCCCACAGCATCCGCACTGTCCAATTCACAAATTGCATCACCTTCATTGACCTCAGAACCCTCAGACACATGGATCGCACCCACAACACCGGATGCGTCGGCTGGAATTTCCATTGAGGCCTTATCAGACTCTAAAACAATTAAGGTATCCCCTTCGGCGACGGTATCGCCTTGAGCAACAGCCACTTCAATCACTGTGACGTTCGAGGCATCACCAATATCTGGTACACGAATCGTTGTCATGTCATACCTCCTTACAATGTCACCGGATCAAGACGATCGGGATCGATGTCGAAATCTTTGATGGCTTGAGTCACGACTTTCGGATCAATCTTTCCGTCCATTGACAGCGCTCTGAGCGCCGCAATCGTGACGAATCGACGATCCACTTCAAAGTGCTCACGCAATTTCTTACGTGAATCCGAACGACCAAATCCATCAGTCCCAAGCGTAATGTAGGTCCGTTTTCCGAGGAATGGGCGAATCTGCTCGGAGTAAAGCTGGATATGATCAGTCGCCGCCACCACTGGCGCATCAGATCCACCCAACATGGTTTCAACGTGACTGATCCGAGCCGTTTTCTCTTCTGGATGCAATAAGTTATAACGTGCTGCCGACTGGCCATCACGACGCAACTCATTAAAGCTGGTCGCGCTATACACTTCAGCACCGACGCCAAAATCGGCTAGCATTTCAGCTGCCGCCTCAACCTCTCTCAGAATCGTTCCTGAGCCCAGCAGACGAACGCTATGCTTCATTTTAGGCGCAGCAGGCTTCAGCAGATACATCCCCTTGATGATGTCTGACTCAACACCTTCGGGCATGTCCGGATGGTTGTAGTTTTCATTCATCAGGGTGATGTAATAAAACACACTCTGATTTTCGTCATACATCTGCTTTAGACCGTGCTGAACGATGACCGCAACTTCGTAACTATAGGTTGGGTCATAAGAACGCTGATTCGGGACAGTGCCCGCCAAAATATGACTATGTCCGTCTTGGTGCTGCAACCCTTCCCCATTTAAGGTGGTCCGGCCTGAAGTTGCGCCCAGTAAGAAGCCTTTCGCTTGCATATCACCCGCAGCCCAGGTGAGGTCACCCACTCGCTGATGACCGAACATCGAATAGTAAATATAGAACGGGATTAATGGTTGGTTATGGTTGGCATAGGAGGTAGCACAGGCCATCCAAGCTGAAAACGCACCCGATTCGTTGATCCCTTCTTCGAGAATCTGGCCGGCTTTGTCTTCATGGTAAGACAACACCTGGTCGACATCGTGTGGAATGTATTTCTGACCTTCGGTGGTGTAAATCCCCAGTTGTTTGAACATCCCTTCCATGCCGAATGTCCGTGCCTCATCAGGGACGATAGGGACCACTCGATGTCCAATCGTCTTGTCTTTCACCAGTGTCGACAGCATCCGAACGAATGCCATCGTTGTTGAAATTTGCCGGTCGCCTGTGCCTTTGGTCTGCTGCTTAAACGCATCGAGACTTGGGCATCCTAGCGGATCTTTCCAGGCCCGACGTGAGGGCAAGTAACCACCTAAGACCTTTCGACGTTCTTGCAAATATTTGTTTTCGGGACTCTCAGGACCTGGATTGAAATAGGGCAAATCACCGAGGTCGTCGTCACTGATCGGAATAGCAAAACGATCGCGGAACTTTTTCAAATTCTCCAGATCCAGCTTTTTCACCTGGTGCGATGGATTAGCTGACTCACCTGATGAACCCATGCCGTACCCTTTGACGGTTTGCGCAAGAATCACGGTCGGCTGTCCTTTATGGTTGACGGCCGCATGGTAGGCCGCGTAGACCTTAGTGGGATCGTGACCTCCACGATTCAGTTGCGCGATGTCTTCATCTGACAGATCAGACACCATCTCTTTCAATTCCGGATATTGGCCAAAGAAATGTTCGCGCGTATAGGCACCACCTTTAGCCTTGCAGTTTTGCAATTCGCCATCGACCACTTCATCCATGACTTTCTGCATCAGGCCTTCGCGATCACGAGCAAACAATGGGTCCCAATGGCGACCCCAAAGGACTTTGATGACATTCCATCCAGCACCGCGGAAAATTCCTTCCAGCTCTTGGACGATTTTGGCGTTACCACGAACCGGTCCATCGAGACGCTGCAAATTACAGTTGATCACGAAAATCAGGTTATCAAGACCTTCGCGCCCAGCGAGGCCGATCGCACCCAAGGATTCAGGTTCGTCCATCTCTCCATCGCCGAGGAATGCCCAAACTTTGCGATTTGGCTGATCAGAGAGGCCTCGATTCACCAAATACTTCATGACATGGGCTTGGTAGATCGATTGAATCGGTCCGAGACCCATTGAAACCGTTGGGAATTGCCAGTAATCCGGCATTAACCAAGGATGTGGGTAGGACGACAGACCATCCCCATCCACCTCACGTCGGAAATTATCCAACTGCTTTTCAGACAGACGCCCCTCTAAGAAGGAACGCGCATAAATTCCTGGGCTTGCATGACCTTGGATATACAAAAGATCCTGACCTTCAGAATGATCAGGTCCTTTCCAAAAATAGTTAAAACCGACTTCATACAAAGTGGCTGCCGATTGGTAAGTCGCAATGTGACCACCCAAATCATCGCCTGACTTGTTCGCGCGCATCACCATGGCAAGTGCATTCCAGCGAATCAAGCTACGGATGCGTCGCTCCATGAACAGATCGCCCGGCATCCGCGCTTCTTTTTGCACAGGGATGGTGTTCCGGTACGGTGTGGTCATGGCAACCGGAAGACTGGCTCCCTCCTGGCTGGCACGGGCAACAAGTTGATTCAGCAAGTAGGCTGCGCGATCAGCTCCTTCATGTTGTAGGACTGACTCATAGGCTTCTAGCCATTCTTTGGTTTCGACCGGATCCTGGTCGACTGTTATTGGCGTATTCGCCATAGTTCTCACCTCGTTGGGTTGGTTGGTGAACAACGACACTTCACTCAAGTCGATTGTGTCAACTCTTTCAAGCGCCGCGGTTTCGTATCTGCAAGTCGTTCACGATCCAGTGATTCACTCACAGTTAACATATGTTGACGGACTGCCCTCCTGGCTGCCGCCGGATCGCGATCGATCACGATCGCGCGATAAATCGCCTCATGCTGCAGGGCCAGATCTTGTTTTCGAATGCGATCCAGATTGAGCTCGGCCAAATTTTTCACAATCGATTCTTCAAGGAGTACGAAGATCGATCGCATGATGTGAAGGATGATGCCGTTCTGCGATGCCTCGGCAATCGCCAAATGAAACTCGGCGTCCGCTTTGGCTTCGCGATGGAGGTCATGCGATCGCACCGCAGCCTGCAATTCGTGATAGCGACGTTGCACATTCCCGCGAGCCCGCTCGGTTGCACGATCAGCAGCTAACCAAGCAGCCACACTTTCCAGAGCAAATCGCAATTCAAGGATGTCAAAGGTTCCATCGGGCGACCGTTGAATCATGGCCATCATCGGATCGATAAATGTTGAGCCCACATGCTCCGCAACAAAAGTGCCACCGCCATGACGACGCTGGATCAGCCCTCGCGCCTCCAGTTTTTGAATGGCCTCTCGGACGGTCGGCCTTGAAACATCAAACTCTTCAGCTAAGCTACGTTCCGAGGGGAGTTTCTGGCCTGGGCGCACTTTCCCCTCGAGGATCAAGCGCTCGATCTGGTCCATGATGACATCAGCCGCTCGTGTCACTCGAGGGGTCGACAGGTATCCATTCATTGCAACGGTCTCGTTAGCATCAAAGTGGTCAGACCAATAGATTAACTGGTCAGACCAAAATGCGCAAACAGTTAAACCAATCGATCCCTCGGCTCTTGGCCAGCAAAGAATGCATCCAAATTATCGAGCGCCCGATCGCCCATCGCCTTCCGCGTTTCACGTGTTGATGACCCCAAATGCGGCAACATCAAAACGTTCGGACATTTGGCGAACTCGGGATTTCCACCGGGCTCATTCTGAAAGACATCCAGACCTGCAGCTGCAATGTGACCTGACTGCAGTGCATCGATTAATGCCGCCTCATCAACCAAGCGGCCGCGAGCAGTATTGACAAAGACCGTGCCTGGACGCATCCAACCGATCGATTCGGCGTTAATTAAGCAGTCTGTTTCAGGGGTGGCTGGGCAATTCAGCGAAATCATATCCACCGCTTCAAATAAGGATTTCACCGAGGGGTGATAGATCGCTCCAGATTCCAACTCAGGAGGCAATTGACGACGGTTGCTATAATGGATTTCCATGTCAAAACCGCGCGCACGCTTCGCAACCGTCTGACCAACCCGACCCATACCAACAATCCCAAGCTTTTTTGATGTGACTTGAATGCCGTTCATTTCCACCGGCGCCCAGTGCTTCCACGTTCCTTTTCGCAGCATCTGATCACCCTCAAACGTCCGACGGCTCGCACCCAACAGGAGCAGCATCGCAATTTCAGCAGTCGCATCTGAAAGCACATCAGGAGTATTGGTCACCACGATCCCGCGCGATTTGAGTGCTTCCAAATCACAGTGATCAACACCGACCGAGTAATTGGCAACGATTTTCAAACGGCTTCCCAACTTGGCAACAACATCGGCCGACAAGAGTTCTGAATGACAAATCATCAGGGCATCGGATTCATGGCTCCGAGCGATGAGTTCATCCGATGACATAATGTGATCATCGTCATTCAGCCAAACCGCGTAATTGTTGCGAGCCCGCTCCAAGACGGGTTCGACCAATAACCTCGTAATGCTTAAGTCAACCATTTCGATCTCCGTGATTGATGCGAAAGGGCACATTGGCGTTTTTGGAAACAAGTTTCAATGGAAAAGTGGTCTGATCACTTTTTTTTCAAAAGCCTTGCAACATCGGGTCGAAATCCTCAATATCCCCATTCCACGGATGGATTTGTAGGGCGCACTGCATTGAGCAGATATGGATAAGCGCTAGAAAAAAGATAGATAAAAAAGGTAGTCCGATGAGCAAAAAACTCGATCGCCGTTCGTTTCTGAAAGGAGCTACGGCAACAGCAGCGGCCTCCAGCCTCGGTTTCCCAGCACTTGTCAACGCCGGTGGTCACGGCGGTACAACGTTGAAAGTGCAGGCAGCTTGGGGTGGCGGTATTTTCCTAGAAAACGCGCAAGCGTATGTCGACCGCGTTCATGCAATGGCTGGGAAAGATCTCAAAATTGATTTACTTCCAGTGAATTCCGTCGTTAAAACATCACAGATGCAAGACGCGGTTCACCGCGGGGTCTTGGATGGATGTCACTACGTACCTGCTTACTGGTACTCAAAATCCAAAACAGCGTCGTTATTCGGAACTGGTCCATGCTTTGGCTGGTCATCACAAGAAGTTCTTGGTTGGTTGCACTACGGTGGCGGTCAGCAGTTGTTTGACGAGTTGATGGGTTCTTTAGGGCTTAACATTGTTTCATTCTTCAACAGCCCAATGCCAGCACAGCCAATGGGATGGTTTAAAGAAGAAATCAAAGATGCTTCGCAGATGAACGGTCTTAAGTATCGTACTGTTGGTCTGGCTGCGGACGTTCTTCTGGAAATGGGAATGTCAGTCGTTCAGTTGCCAGGTGGTGAGATCCAGCCAGCGATGAAGTCAGGTTTGATTGACGCTGCAGAATTCAACAACCCAACATCTGACCGTGACTTCGGTATGCAAGATGTCTCGAAAGACTATCACCTCGGGTCATTCCACCAGTCACAGGAATTCTTCGAAATCTCGTTCAACAAGAAGAAGTATGATGCTTTACCAGCAGAGCAGCAGGCGATCTTGCGCTACGCTTCAGAAGCTGAGAACTCAAACTTCTACTGGCACAACACGAACCGGTACGCTGACGATTTGCAAAACCTGCGCAATCAGGGTGTCAACGTTCACCGTACCCCTGACTCTGTTATGAAAGAGCAATTGAAGGCTTGGGATATCGTTGTTGATCGTCTGAACGCTGAAGATCCGTTCTTCAAGAAAGTCATTGACTCGCAAAGAGCTTACGCTGAGCGCGTCATGGGTTACTTGAACCTGAACCAGCCAGACTATCGTATGGCCTACGATCACTACTTCGGTTAATCCGGACAGTGATTTGCGATCCTGGGGCGCACAAGCGCTCCGGGATTTTTAGTTTCTAGAAGGCACGCCGAAGGCAGTGCCTTTGGCTGGATTGGAGCCCGAATCCTTACAACACATTGTTGTAAGCCAATGAAATGCACACTGTGAATCTTATTGTGGAGAAACAATCGTGGAACGATTTGTCTACACCATTGAAGGCTTAAACGTCTGGGTCGGACGCGCCTTTGGCTGGTGTATCTTAATTTTGACGCTCTCAGTCTCATATGAGGTGTTTGTTCGTTACGTACTCAACGCTCCGACTGTATGGTCAATGGATATGATGATCCAGATGTACGGCGCTCTTTTTTTGATGGCGGGGCCTTACGCGCTCGCTCAAGACGCCCATGTCCGCGGTGATTTCTTGTATCGATTATTAACACCAAAGACGCAAGGCAAGATCGACCTCGTGCTTTACATCACCTTCTTCTTTCCGGGTATGCTTGCGCTGTTCTGGTTCGGAATGGAAGTCGCCGCCGATAGTTGGCGCTACAAAGAAGTGAGCTGGAATAGCCCGGCTAGAATCCAAATTTATTTTTTCAAAACACTAATACCAGTCGCTGGGTTCTTACTCATCCTTCAGGGTCTTTCCGAGATCTGCCGTTGTATCCGAGCGATCAACAGTAACGAGTGGATGGCGCGCTTAAGCGACGTGAAAGAGACAGAGCAATTGCTGATGGAAGAAGCAGAGAAGAAGGAAGTACAAGCATGAGCAACCCTGAAGTCGCAATTATGATGTTGTGCCTGTTTATCGTGCTGGTACTGCTTGGCTTCCCAATCGCGTTTACTCTCATCGCGATGGGTGTTGGATTTGGCTATTACGCTTACTACAGCAGTCCTCAAACATTCAGCGATATTTTTGATAACCAAATTTTCTACCTGCTGAACCAAAAC
Source organism: Litorivicinus sp. (assembly GCA_009886945.1). Taxonomy (GTDB): domain Bacteria; phylum Pseudomonadota; class Gammaproteobacteria; order Pseudomonadales; family Litorivicinaceae; genus HIMB30. Next base: position 1,422 of record QXYM01000066.1, on the reverse strand, counting down.
ACCTATTCGGTCATGGAAAGTGACACCCTAGTTGCCATCCCACTATTCCTATTCATGGGGTATGTGGTCGAACGTGCTGATATTGTCGGACGTCTCTTCCGGTCATTACAGATGGCTGCGCACAACCTACCAGGATCAATGGCAATCTCTGCTCTCGTCACCTGCGCTGTGTTTTCAACGGCATCAGGAATCGTGGGTGCAGTAGTGACCCTGATGGGTCTTCTCGCCTACCCTGCCATGGCCAAAGCGAACTATGACAAAAAGTTTGCCGCCGGCGTGATTTGTGCTGGTGGAACGCTCGGAATTCTCATTCCACCATCAATCATGTTGATCGTTTATGCTGCCATTGCGGAATTGTCGCCGTTGCGGTTGTATGCCGCGGCAATGTTTCCGGGTCTCATCCTCGCTGGCTTATACATTGTTTATGCCATTACGCGAGCAACCCTTAATCCTTCGATTGCACCGAAACCACTCGCAGAAGATATTCCGCCAACAGCGCAGATTTATAAAGATCTTTTGGTGTCATTTTTACCGCTGACTCTTTTGATTGTCACCGTATTAGGTTCAATTCTTGGTGGCTTAGCGACCCCAGCTGAAGCGGCCGCGATGGGTGCGCTTGGATCAATGGTCCTTGCTGCTCTGTACCGCGCCCTGACTTGGCAGAAAATTCAGGAGAGTGTGTTCCTATGTGCCAAGGCGACAGCCATGGTTTGCTGGTTGTTCGTTGGTTCTTGGACGTTCGCGTCGATCTTCTCGTATCTTGGTGGACACGATGTGATCGAGCACTGGGTGCTTGGAATGAATTTAGCACCATGGCAATTCCTCGTCATGGTTCAAGCGATCATCTTCGTGTTGGGTTGGCCTCTTGAGTGGTCAGAAATTTTGATCATCTTCGTCCCGATCTTTTTACCGATGCTCGACACGTTCGGAGTGAATCCCTATTTCTTTGCGATGCTAGTTGCACTCAACCTTCAGACTTCCTTCCTGACACCGCCGATGGCGATGTCAGCGTACTATTTGAAAGGGGTCTTGAAGAGTGAAATTGAATTAGTGGAGATCTTTAAAGGATTGATCCCATACTTGGGAATTGTCTTATTCAGCATGGTGCTCTTGTACCAATTCCCGGGAATCGCATTGTGGTTGCCTGACTATCTCTTTGGCGAGTACATCCCATAGTGTCCGACTCAACGCAAACCGTCGCAGAGACCGTCGAAGCCATTGCTGAAGGTCGCCTGACCGCTCGGCAATGGACCGAGCACTGTCTCTCGCAAATCGACTCACCAGAAACCATCGGAGCTTGGTCTTTTATCGATCGTGATCGTGCACTAGAGCGCGCCGATGCCATGGATTGGTTAAGAAAAGACGGCAGCGCGATGGGAGCTTTGCATGGCTGTCCGATTGGCCTCAAAGATATCATTGAGG
>QXYM01000065.1 GCA_009886945.1 Litorivicinus sp. | reverse complement strand
GGTTGAGATTCATTTCATACGAACAGATTTAGCCTCTGGAATGGCGAATGCGGATGAAGACTTCACGCCGTACTTGTTTAAGAACGATGTTTTGGTCTCGGTCGGCTGGCGGTATGTTAGTAAGACAGAATTCTTAGAGAAAGCGCGAGAAGCAATGAGTGCAGGTGGCGTCAAGGCTGATCAAAATGTGGTCGGTGATCGACGATAGCTTACCCTTTCTGAGTGATCTCTGGTCTGATCACGCATCCTGACTGAATTCGAAAACCTCCAAGTCGACTCGTCGTTTCAATGTTATTGACGCCGATCCATCTGTTCGTCACAGTTTGCCGGACCTCAAATGAGACCTGTGTGAAATCGACGGGAAGACAATGGAAGGGATTGCTAAAACTCTTGCTACGATGCTGCTTGGAACCACGGTGCAGCTCGATGAATCAGCGTATTTTGAGACGAGTTGTTATGCCTTGGTGTATTCCCCAGAACCACATGTGGTTCTTGAGGGAACCTGCCTAGCCAAGCCCTTTGATTCCGCCTGGGAAACTGCAGAGAGTTTTATCTTGCCTTTGGGTCCTCGAGATTATGAGGCAAGTCAGGGCGCGCATTTCTTTTTTCTGATCCAGAAAAAAGTCTTGGGGAAGACCTTTTGGTCCGCTCAATGGAATGATCATCCAGCGAAGACTGAAGCCACAACATCACTTGGTGACGATTTTGATTTAGTGATGGGTGACGGGTCGAGTCATCTTGAAGATGATGTGTGCTGGGTGAATGATCAGGCGAAAATTTGTTTTCGTCTGCCGATTTCTCACTCTCCGTAAGTCATTATTCTTTATCATCAAATGGTCTAAAGATGCAGTGTGAGGTTTCTTTGGGTTCGAGTTTTCAGTAGTGTAGAGATGTCTTCAATGAAAGGCAGATATAAAAATAATTTGCGGAGAAAATTATGACCAATCAAAAGAATGGTATCTCTCGTCGCTCGTTTTTGAAGGGCTCAGTTGCTGCAGGGGCAGCACTCAGCGCTCCAGCACTTTGGGTTCAGGGTGCCTACGCGGGTGGCCACGGGTTCAGAAACGACCCGACCAATAAAGCGACCGTCACTCTTGGCTTCAACGTTCCTCAGACCGGAGCCTATGCGGACGAAGGTGCGGACGAACTGCGTGCATTCAAACTTGCTGTCAAACACCTAAACGGTGAAGGTGACGGCGGCATGATGCAAACCATGAAGCCAATGAATCTGAAGGGTAACGGTATCCTTGGAAAGAAAGTGGACTTTGTCACTGGTGATACGCAAACCAAGTCTGACGCTGCACGGGCTTCTGCTAAGCGGATGATCGAAAAAGACGGTGTCATCATGTTCTCTGGTGGTTCATCCTCTGGCGTAGCAATCGCTGTTCAAGCGCTTGCGCAAGAAATGGGCACGATTTTCATGGCTGGTTTGACGCATTCAAACGACACCACCGGAAAGGATCGTCGTCGTTATGGCTTCCGTCATTTCTTCAACGCGCACATGTCTGGTGCTGCCTTGGCTCCAGTGCTTCAAGCAGAGTATGGTGATGAGCGTCAGGTGTACCATTTGACCGCCGACTACACTTGGGGTTGGTCTCAAGAAGAGTCGATCCAAAAGGCCACAGCTGCACAAGCAAACTGGAAAACAGTGAATGCGGTGCGTACGCCTCTTGGCGCAGGTGACTTCTCGCAGTACATCACACCGGTATTAAATTCAGGTGCAGATACATTGGTTCTTAACCACTACGGTAAAGACATGGTCAACTCCCTGACGCAGGCCGTTCAATTCGGACTTCTTGATAAGCAGGTCAACGGAAAAGACTTCCAGGTTGTTGTCCCGCTGTTTTCACGGTTGATGGCTCAAGGCGCAGGTGAAAGCATCAAAGGCATTATTGGCTCAACAGGCTGGAACTGGAGTCTTCAGGATGCTGGATCTCAAGCGTTCACGAAGTCATTTGGTCAGGAATATGGGTTCCCTCCATCACAGGCAGCGCATACCTGTTACTGCCAAACGCTTCTGTACGCAGATGCTGTAGAGCGTGCTGGAACATTCGATCCTGTTCAGGTCATCAAGGCGTTGGAAGATCACGAGTTTGAAGGCATGGGTAATGGACCATCACTGTATCGTGGTGCTGATCACCAAGTCTTTAAGAACGTTCTTGTCGTTCGTGGTAATCAAAATCCATCGAGCCAGTTTGATCTTCTGTCAGTCGTCGATATCGTCGATCGGGAGCAGGTCACCTATTCGCCAGACTTATACGCTGGAGATTTGGGCCCTTACAAAGTTTAAGGCGAGAAAGTGATGACTTTCGAAGTCTAATTCTTTGAACGAAACGGGAGGAGACCTCCTCCCGTTTTTTATTTCATCACAGAGAGAATCGAAGTGGACGCGATATTTCTGCAGATCCTAAATGGATTAGATAAAGGTGGAGCCTATGCGCTGATTGCACTTGGCCTCACATTGATTTTCGGTACCTTGGGGGTTGTTAACTTCGCCCATGGTGCATTGTTTATGCTCGGCGCGTTCTGCGCAGTGACGGTCAATAAAGTGATCACACTGTCTGCGAAGGTGCGCGATGAGTCGGTGACATTCTTCGAAGCTTACAAAGATGTTCCCTATCTGGAAATGTGGCTTGGAGACACGGGTTCATTGATCATCGATTGGTCGATTCCCATTTCGTTGGTGGTTGCGATACCTGTGATGCTTGGGGTTGGGCTCGCGATGGAGCGTGGTTTGATCCGGCATTTTTACAAACGTCCACACGCCGATCAGATTTTGGTCACCTTTGGTCTTGCAATCGTCTTGCAAGAAATCGTGAAGGCTTTTTATGGGGCGAATCCAATCCCTCAGACAGCACCTGACTTCTTTTCCGGAACCGTGAATTTGGGTGCGTTAATTGGAATGGATCTCACCTATCCGACCTGGCGCTTGGTGTACTTCATCTTCTCAATGGGAATCATTGCTGCAGTCTTCTCGTTCTTACAGTTCACGACATTCGGGATGGTTGTTCGAGCCGGGATGGCGGATCGTGAAACAGTGCAATTACTGGGCATTAACATTACCAAGCGATTCAGTATTGTCTTTGGTTTGGCGGCGGTCGTCTCGGGTCTTGCTGGGCTGATGTATACACCAATTCTTCCGCCTGACTATCACATGGGAATGGACTTTCTCGTGCTGTCCTTTGTCGTCGTCGTCGTCGGGGGAATGGGGTCGCTTCCAGGAGCGGTGGCCGCTGGTTTCTTATTGGGAATTTTGCAATCACTGGCGTCGATGACAGAAGTGAAGTCAATTTTCCCTGGCATTGATCAAATTATCATTTATTTGATTGCGATGATTGTTCTACTCGTTCGTCCACGTGGGTTGATGGGTCGTAAAGGGGTAATGGAGGACTAATTATGGCGAAATCAACAATCACTCCACGTTCTGATCTCATCTTATTTTTGGGATTTACTGCCGTTGTCCTACTGATGCCCCTCTGGCTTCAGCCTTTTGGGGCGGCCTACCCAGACTTAATGCAGAAGTTTGCAATTTTTGGCCTGTTTGCGATCGGATTTAATATTCTATTTGGGCAAACTGGATATTTATCCTTTGGGCATGCGGCCTTTATTGGTGTCGGTTCCTATGCCACTGTTTGGGTCTTTAAGTTGATGACCATGAACGTCATCCCCGCGATGATCTTTGGCGTGTTGGTCTCAGGGGTCTTCGCGTTAGTCATTGGATTTGTTTGCCTGCGTCGAACAGGAATCTACTTTTCGATTTTGACGTTGGCTCTCGCTCAAATGTCCTACAACCTTGCGTACTCGGTATTGACGCCAATCACCAACGGTGAGACAGGACTGCAGCTGACCACCAAGGATCCACGATTCCTTGATACTGCAATGGAGGCTGGTTCTGGGATTCCTCCCACGAATGTCTTTGGTATCGAAATGAGTGCATGGGATGGCTTATTTGGATTTTACTTCTGCGCTGTGTTTTTAATTCTAGGGTTCTATATTTCGATTCGGATCACTCGGTCATCCTTTGGCTCTATGCTTCGCGGAATTAAGACCAATCAAACACGGATGATGTACACAGGTCTCAATACGAAGCCCTATAAACTGGCTGCTTTTGTGATTTCGGGGATGTACGCGGGTCTCGCGGGGAGTCTGATGGCGGCTGTTGATCCGCTGGCCGGAGCGGAACGCATGCAGTGGACAGCATCAGGCGAAGTCGTGTTGATGACTATTTTAGGCGGTATTGGCACCCTGGTTGGTCCAGTAATTGGAGCTGCGGTGATCAAATATGCAGAAAATATCTTTTCTGCAATCGATAAATCGGTCTTGGTCGAACTGTTCTCCTTCATGCCAGATGTTATCGGGTCGGGGCTTGCTGCTGTCACCTCATTATTTGTGGGGAAGGGGTGGCACTTGACGCTTGGTATTCTGTTTATGCTGGTCGTGATCTATCTCCCAGGAGGCATCATGGAAGGTATTGAGCGAATCAAGCGCCGACTCTTTGGTAAAGATCACGCGAGCAATGACGCTTAGGAGGCGAGAAGATGTCGAATATTCTTGAAATTTCAGCCGTCAATTTGTCATTCGGCGGATTGAAGGCACTCGACGACGTCAATTTGACCGTGAAGGAAGGAACAGTCCACGCGATCATCGGACCCA
>QXYM01000064.1:905-5213 GCA_009886945.1 Litorivicinus sp. | reverse complement strand
AAGGGCGTTGTCTTGATGCATTACCCTTAATTTTTACTCATATTATCAAAAAAATATTGATAATCTCGACTGAGATATCCGCGATAATGCGCAACAACTTAAGGAGATTTGGTTTGTCAGCAATCTATCCGCGCGATCTAAAAGGATATTCTGGGAGCCCGCCACACGCCAACTGGCCGAACAAGGCCCGAATTGCTGTGCAGTTTGTCCTGAATTACGAGGAAGGTGCTGAGAACTGTGTGTTGCATGGCGATCCGGCCAGCGAGATGTTTCTGTCTGAGATTATTGGTGCTCAACCCTTTGATGGTCGTCGACATCTATCGATGGAATCGATCTATGAGTATGGTTCGCGTGCCGGTGTTTGGCGGATTTTAGAGCTGTTTCGATCACGCGAAGTCCCCTTAACCGTCTTTGCTGTAGCGATGGCCATGGAGCGTCACCCCGAGGTGATCGAAGCCTGTCTGAAAGCGGGTCACGAAATTGCCAGTCATGGCTACCGCTGGATCAACTATGATGGGTTTTCCGAATCGCTTGAGCGCGAGCACATGGAACGTGCGATTGAGATTCACCAGCGTGTGACTGGACAAAAACCGGCCGGCTGGTATACCGGCCGGACCAGCGAACATACCCGTCGTTTGGTGGCTCAGTATGATCACTTTGAATACGATGCTGACGATTATTCGGATGATTTGCCATTTTGGAGTCGGATCGAGACACAACGACCACATTTGGTGGTGCCCTATACCCTCGATACGAACGATATGCGCTTTGCGACTCCGCAGGGGTTTCATACCGGCGAGCAGTTCTATCAGTACTTAAAAGATGCGTTTGATGTGTTGTATGCCGAAGGTGAATCATCACCCAAAATGCTGTCGATAGGACTGCACTGTCGGTTAATCGGACGTCCGGCTCGCTTCCAAGCGTTACAACAGTTTCTGGATTATGCGTTAAGCCATGAGCAGGTATGGATTCCGCGTCGGATCGATATTGCAAGACACTGGGTGACAGAGCATCCCTATAAGGATCATGCATGAATACAACGCCCTATCCGAGCCAACTGGAGTTGGCGGAATTTATCCGTCTCTTCGGGAGTATTTACGAGCATTCGCCTTGGGTGGCTGAAGCAGTCTACCCACAGGTCACGCCTGGGATGGATCCGCTGTCGATGGCCTCTCTGGTGGAAACGATTGTCGAGACAGCTTCGGATCAGCAAAAGCTCGATCTGCTGAGGGCGCACCCAGATTTGGCTGGACGCTTAAGTTTGGCTGAACTCACCGAATCCTCGCGTGCAGAACAAACGGGAGCAGGTCTGGATCAATGTTCGCCGGATGAGCTGAAAGAATTTCAACAGTTAAATCACGAGTATCTTGAGAAGTTTGGGTTTCCGTTTATTTTTGCGGTGAAGGGCTTTCATCGAACCGATATTTTGGAAGCATTTAGGCAGCGGGTGGAACACCACCCTGACGAAGAATTGAAGACGGCAATCGAGCAAGTCCATCGAATTGCACGATTACGGCTGGAGACCATAGCCAATGAGCGTTGAATCAAACTTCCCTGAGTTCGCTCAGGATGCAGTCAATCTCGCGAGTGAAAAACTCGGCGCAGTCGCCGTTGACTGTAGCGATGATTTTTTTGCAGACAAGCAACGGTTGCTGTCTGATGCGGAACCGGAATTCCACAAAGGACGATTTGATGCACACGGTCAGTATATGGATGGCTGGGAATCGAGACGTCGACGCAGTGGAGGCTTTGACTGGTGTGTGGTGCAGTTGGCAGTTCCTGGAATCATTGCTGGATTCGACATCAATACGGCCCACTTTACAGGCAACTATCCCCCGGGTGCATCGATTCAGGGTGCTTCAAGCATCGACCGGCCCACGGATGATGACTGGGTCGAACTCTTGGGTGAAGTGAGTCTTCACGGAAATTCGCATCATTTTTTTGCGGCCCTCACGCATGACCAGCCCATTCGTTGGGTTCGTTTGAATATCTACCCCGATGGTGGCGTGGCTCGCTTGAAAGTCTACGGGCAGCCTGTGGCCGATGAGGTGAAGCCAGGTGCTGAACTTGAGTTATCGGCGCTGAAACTCGGCGGGAAAATTGTCGCCTACTCAGATGCTCATTATGGGAATCCAGAGGTCATTTTGACCCCAGGTCGAGGTGTGAATATGGGCGATGGCTGGGAGACAGCCCGTCGGCGAGTGCCTGGAAATGAATGGATCATCGTCAAGCTTGGTGTGCCTGGGGTGATTGAGCGGATTGAAGTGGATACGGCACATTTTAAAGGGAATTACCCTGGCGGTTGTTCGCTGCAGGCGGCATTCATGCCTAATCTGGGGAAGGATGCGATCGTCACACAGGCGATGTTTTGGGATGAAGTGCTTGCTTATGAGCCTCTGACAGCGGATGCGATTCATCCGTTTCAAGTCGGAAGTGACGCACCGGTCACACATGTGAAGCTCAACACCTATCCAGATGGTGGAATCTCGCGACTGCGGATTTTTGGGAAGGCCATCTGATGCATATGATCCGACCAGAACCTCTCACCCGAGAGGCCTTTGCGCCATTTGGCGACGTCATTCAGATCGACGGAGCAAAGCAATTTGAGATCAATTCAGGCTACACGACTCGAGTGCATGATCTGATTGATATTCAATTGGCAGGTGAGAACGCACGGGCGCAAATGAGTTTCTTTTTGGGCCGACCTCGACCACTGGAAATCACGATGCTTGAAAAGCATCCGCTCGGCAGTCAGGCGTTTTATCCCTTGGATGACAAACGGTGGCTTGTGGTGGTTGCCGATGAGCCTCGTCGTGACTGTGTTCGGGCGTTCTGGGCAACCGGACGCCAAGGGGTCAATTACCATCGAAACATCTGGCATCACCCCTTATTGGTTCTGGAACCGCAACAGTTTGTGATCATCGATCGGGCGGGCGACGGGCAGAATTGTGACGAACAAAGCCTCGATATGGCGGTGGGTCTCAATCTCGATTAGTGCTTGTTGTGTGCACTGCACTGTCTTGGGGCAGACACTGATCAGTTGTCCGATCGGGTGCACCATGATGTGCCTCAAGACCAGAATTTAACTGCGTCCAATCCTTAAAAAATCTTTAACCAACAATGAATTAGTGGCCTCCATGTCGTGTTGGCATATTCCCTGCTGAAGGTACTTTGCGAGTGGCATCGCATGTAACCTCAAACGGAGAATTTTTTATGCAAACACGATCATGGAAGCGCGCTTTCAAGCATACCATCTTAGCTTCAACGATTGGTCTTACTGTGTCTTTGGCGCAAGCAGCCGACACGATCAAAGTGGGTGTTTTACACAGTCTGTCTGGAACCATGGCGATTTCAGAAACGACCCTGAAAGACACCGTCCTGATGATGATTGATCAACAGAACAAGAAAGGTGGCTTGCTCGGCAAGCAGCTAGAGCCTGTTGTTGTCGATCCAGCCAGTAATTGGCCTCTCTTCGCAGAAAAAACACGGGAGCTTCTTGAGAAAGAGAACGTCGATGTGATTTTTGGCTGTTGGACCTCAGTGTCTCGAAAATCAGTTTTGCCGGTGATTGAAGAACTGAATGGGTTGATGTTCTACCCCGTGCAGTACGAAGGAGAAGAATCAAGCAAGAACGTGTTCTACACCGGAGCAGCACCGAACCAGCAGGCGATTCCAGCGGTGAATTACTTGATGGATGAATTGGGTGTTGAGCGATTTGTTTTGGCGGGAACCGATTATGTCTACCCGCGGACTACCAACAAAATCCTCGAGAATTACCTGAAAGATCGTGGCGTTGCTGCCGCTGACATCATGATCAACTACACCCCATTCGGTCATAGTGACTGGCAAACTATCGTGTCAGATATCAAGGCATTTGGCTCGGCCGGTAAGAAGACTGCAGTCGTCAGTACCATCAATGGTGATGCGAACGTGCCTTTTTACAAAGAACTGGGTAACCAAGGCCTGAGTGCGGAAGATATTCCCGTCGTCGCCTTTTCTGTTGGTGAAGAAGAGCTTTCGGGGATCGATACGGGCCCCTTAGTTGGTCACTTGGCTGCATGGAACTATTTCATGAGTGCAGAGGCTGAGGTCAACGACGAGTTTATCCAAGCTTGGCATGAGTTTACTGGTGATGCGTCTCGGGTCACTAATGACCCCATGGAAGCGACTTACATTGGTTTCGAAATGTGGGCTAAAGCGGTCGAAAAAGCCGGAACAACAGAGGTTGATTCTGTGCGGTCCGCCATCTACGGCACCGCGGTTCCGAACCTGACCGGTGGCACCGCTGTCATGCACGTCAACCACCAT
>QXYM01000064.1:0-895 GCA_009886945.1 Litorivicinus sp. | reverse complement strand
CCTGTGAACTGCGGCAACTACAACCTCGAAACACAACAGTGTTCTGGCCAAAACTTCTAAAAGGAGCATCGTGAGTCGGGCGTTGAGCCCGACTCTCAGAACACACATCATGGCACGTATCGTATCTTTTGTTTTCTCCCTACTTTTCGTATGCCAAGTGGCGCATGCACAGTCTTTTGATCAAGGAAAAGCGCTTGCAGACGCTTCTCTCAAGGAAAAGGCAGCCTGGATTGAGACACTGGCCGCCGATGATTCCGAGGAAGGAACGAGAATCCTTCAATATTGGCTGGACGGCGATTTGGTTTATTGGCCTCAAGGTGGTCGATTGGTCCGCGGAGTCAAAGAAGGTCGCAGCTACCAACTGACAGATCTGATGACAGGAGAGGCGTTGGGGACCGTCCCATCCCGCGACATTGATCGTGTCAAAACCAACAATTCACTGCGAGGGGCACTGAAGCAAGTGTTGGGAGCAAGGCAGCTTGCATCACGCGATCGAGAAGTACGACTTGCCGCCATTGCTGAACTCAAGCGGAAACCGGACTACAGCGTTCTACCACTGTTGAAACAGCGTGAGGCTAATGAACAGGATGCGCAGATCGCAGGCCAACTGTCAGTACTGATTGGGTTAGTGCTCTTGGAAAGTGCTGAAGCCAATGAGCAACTGCAGGGACTTCAGCGCATTTCTGGTGAGCTGTCGCCCGAAGTCAAAGACTCACTGAGTCGATTCTTGTTGAATCCGACATTGAATCCCGAAGTCGCCAAAGTCGCTCAGCGCGAGCTCGATGCAATCACCCGAAGTCTGATGTATTGGGGAATTGGGCAGGATTTGTTTTTCGGATTGTCGCTTGGCTCAGTTTTACTGTTGGCAGCCATTGGTCTGGCTATCACCTTCGGT
>QXYM01000063.1 GCA_009886945.1 Litorivicinus sp. | reverse complement strand
ACTCCGGCACTGGTCGTTCTTAAAGAGAAGATTGTTGCGGCTTAGAGAGGTGCAACTGCTTGATCTTTAGGGAGAAAAATTGGCGCGCTCGAGAGGATTCGAACCTCTGACCGCCTGGTTCGTAGCCAGGTACTCTATCCAGCTGAGCTACGAGCGCGTCAAGGGCGTGAATACTAATAATTTTCTGATAAATTGCAACCCGAAATCTGTTTTCGACCTCTTTTTCTTCAAGGAATCCTGACAATGATAGTTCATTCACCGCGGATGATCGCGGGGCTTGCGATGCTGAGTCTTGGGTTTTTTGATGGAATTTTAGGTGTTGCATGGCTATCGATTCACGATGATTTAGGGGTATCTCTGGAATCGCTCGGTTGGGTGTTGGGCGCTGTGGGTGTTGGTTCGGCATTTGGGTCTGCGATGTTTCCAACAGTCGTCCGCAACCTCTCTCATCTGAACGTACTGGCGCTTTCGTTAGGGGTCCAGGCGATTGTTTGCATGCTGGTCATCCTGACTAATCAGTATTGGTTATTGGTGATTTTGTACGCAGCGCGCGGTTTTTTTAATGGCTTAGCTCATGCATCACTCAATGCGTATTTCGCGCAACGGATTTCACCACAACATCTGATGAATATTCACGGTGGCTGGGGTGTTGGAACTGCGCTGGCCGGATTCTTGTGCGGGGTTTTGATCACCACGGACTGGGGTTGGGAACCCGTGTATTTGATTGGTGGAACGCTGAGTTTCTCCGCGATGGGTGTGATTTTCTGGACTCGGCATCATTTTGGGCATCTTGACGTGATGCCATCGGAATCTCTCTCTGGCGCTTTTCGGGTCTCCGTACCTGTGTTTTTTGCAATTGCGTCAGGAGCCTTATATGTCGGTCTTGAGCAAGGTGTGGGGAACTGGATTTCTTCACTGTTGGTTTCGATCGACGGCGCTCAAATTCACCAGGCGGGACTTGCAACGGGATTTTTTTGGACCGGTTTAACGGTCGGTCGCTTAACCTTGACGCGCATCCCGGTGGCTTCAAATCAGATGCTGAAGTGGGCGAGTGGCTCAATCGTTGTGGTCCTTTTGCTGCTCCTGTGGATTCCCTCTGAATTCAAGATCGTCATGTATGCAGGCTTAGGCATTGCGATGGCTCCGATGTCTGCTTTCATTTTGGTGGCTGGTGCACGACTGGTGCCGAGTGCGCGGCGTGATTTGATGATGGCGTTGCAAGTGCTTGCGTTTTCTGTGGGTGCTGCGGTGATTCCGTCGACTTTGGGAGGAATTGCGTCTGTCGCTTCAATGACAATATTGCCCTGGGTCTTCCTGGCTGTTGCTACCTTGCTTATCGTGAGCATCTGGATCACAGTCAGGGATTAGGAGAAGGAGAGCTGGATGCTGATTGCGTTAACTCAGTTATTGTTTTGTCAGCTGATGGGTGAAGTCATCGCTCGAGCATTTGATTTGGCAATTCCCGGTCCAGTGATTGGCATGAGCCTGTTATTGGTCGCACTCTTATATCGGCAATCGATACCGGAGCACTTGGAGACCACGGCCGAAGGAATTTTGTCACATTTATCGTTGCTATTTGTTCCAGCCGGCGTTGGTGTGGTGGCCCACCTGACGGTGCTTGGTAATGAGTGGCAAGCGATTATTGGTTCGTTGATTGGGTCGACCGTCATTACCGTTTTGGTCACAGGCTGGGTTCTGCAACGGCTGCATCGTGGAGCGTCACATGAATCCTGATTTTGGCGAGGTTTGGGTTTATCTCTCAGCGAGTCCGCTGACGGCCTTGACCACCACATTAGTGGCTTATTTGATGGGAGATTGGATCTATCAAAAATCGGGAAAGATGCCGATTTTGAACCCCGTTCTCATTGCAGTGATCGTGATTACCATCGGATTGACAGTCACAGGCATCGATTACTGGACCTATTTTGAAGGGGCTCAGTTTGTGCACTTTTTGCTTGGGCCGGCCACCGTTGCCTTGGCGATTCCGGTAGCGCGCCTTTTGAGAACGATGCGCAGCGGATTTGGTGCTTTGGCGGTCGCTCTAGTCTTGGGTTCTGCGACCGCGGCTATTTCGGCTGTGTTCATCGCTGAACTCTTGGATGCATCTGAGCAAACCGTGTTGTCCTTAGCTCCAAAAAGTGTCACAACGCCGATAGCCATGGGAATCGCTGAGCGCATCGGTGGTCTTCCATCCTTGACCGCTGTCTGCGTGATTATGACGGGGATCATCGGCGCAATGCTTGGGCCTTATGTGCTCAATCTGGCGCGTATTACTTCCTGGGATGCTCGTGGATTTGCGATGGGTGTGGCTGCTCATGGCATTGGGACAGCGCGAGCGATTCAGATTAATCAAGAAGCAGGCGCTTTTGCCTCACTTGCTATTGGCCTCAATGGGTTAGCCACAGCGACGTTAATTCCGATTTTGTATTCGCTGTGGCAATGGTGGGGTGGATCTTAATCGTAAAACTTAACAACAGCGTGAGACGTGTTAGAATCGCCCCCCTCTGGAGACGTGGCCGAGTGGCTGAAGGCGCTCCCCTGCTAAGGGAGTATAGGGTTTGTAGCCCTATCGAGGGTTCGAATCCCTCCGTCTCCGCCAAATACAGGCTCTACCCCATCAACGGGGGATAGTCGATCTCCCTACACACGATCAATCACCTCATGCCAATTTCTGTGCTCTGCGTCTCTCCTACAAAACGTCTGATCAATGCGAATCCGCGGAGGACGTCGAATCCTCTGTTGAGCTAAACACCCCAAATTCTGATCTTGAGCCACAGACTTTGAAAGCATGGGATCTGAAGGTATTCTGGCGCCGTTTTGAGTGTGTCGGTCGGAGATTCGCTGAATCGCCAGTGATTGCGAGCAAAAAAATCTCAATCGGATCCTTCGAGTCGGCTCATTCACCCTTTGATGGATTGGAGAGAGATTGTCGCGTGAGTACGACAGTGGTGATGCTAGGCAGTGGGCCTTCGGCAACTGAGGCGCGTCAATGGGATTCTGAGTACTGGACCCATTTGGTTGCCATTAATAATGCTTGGCGGGTGCGATCGGATTGGGATATGTGCATCTTCCCGGAAGACTTGCCCGTTGAGAGACGTCCAAGCACGCTGTCACCGGCTCAGCAACTTGTTGAGGCTGATGACTTTGTGCCGGTGCAAAACCAATTTGGGGGAGTGGTCTATGCCGGCGGTACCATGGCCTTTACCGCCGCTTACTGGGCTTTGGGTGCCTTACAGCCGGATGTCATGGCATTTTTTGGATGCGATTTGGTGTATCCCGCCTCCGGTCCGACCCATTTTTATGGTCAAGGGACGCCTGATCCGTTACGTGACGATGTGACCTTGCAGTCGCTGGAGGCGAAATCGGCACGCTTACAACTGGTGGCGGCTGCACAGGGGTGCGCATGCGTCAACATCTCTGAAGACGAGAGTCGTTTGGTGTTTCCCCGAGCACGCCTTGAGGCCTTAACAGAGATGAATCCAGTTGAGTTTGATCAAGACACATTTGAGGCGATCAAGGCCCGAGAGAACGCCCTCGGCTACTACGTCGATTCTGGGCGATATTGGGAATGTGTGGATCGGTTTGATGCGGAAGCCTTGGCTGAGATTGACGCGCTGTGGCTGGACGCTCCGGTTCGATGAGTGGCTGCTAAGCGTTATTCGTTTGATTCCAACCATCGAAAACTCTCGTATAGTCTCGGTTGGACAGATAATGAAAATATTCGGAGAAAAAGATGTCTAAGACGCACGCTAAGGCTGAAAAAATATCATTATATCAACCAGACCAAAGCGGTCTGGTGTTTCCAGAGATTCCTAACTTTGAGAGTTTTGCAGAAGAGCGTGAGTATCGAAAAAAGCACTTGGTTGCGGCCTGTCGAGCGTTTGATTTGCATGGCTTTGACTATGGCTTTGCAGGACATCTCACGATTCGTGATCCTGAGTTTCCAGAACTCTATTGGACCAATCCAATGTGCGTCCATTTTTCACAGGTTCGATTGTCAAATTTGATCTTGGCTGATCATCACGGTCGGGTCGTTGAGGGTGATTACGCCATTAATCGAGCTGGATTTGTTCTCCATGCAGCGGTGCATGAAGAATACCCTGAAGTGTTGGCGATGTGTCATGCACACACGGTGTATGGAACTGCATGGTGCTCAACTGGACGACCGCTCGATATGATCAGTCAGGATGCTGCTGCGTTTTATCAAAGTCACGTCGTTGTGGGAGCATCGAGTGGTGCCGTGGCTGTTGAACAAGAAAGTGGATTGAGCGTCGCAAAAGCAATGGGTCAGCACCGCGGCATCTTGCATCAAAATCACGGGTTGTTGACCACGAGTCAGCACAGTATTGACGACGCGGCGTTTTGGTTTATCGCCTTGGAGCGCTGTTGTAAGCAGCAAATCCTCATCGAATCCACTGGAGTGAAGCCGCAGCTTTTAGATGATCAAACGGCGTCTTACAGTCGTGAGCACGTTGGCAGTGATTACATTGGTTGGCTTCATTTCCAGACCCTGTATCAGCACCTCGAGGCAACGCAGCCTGACATGTTTCAATAGCGCGACTGATGGATTTGCTCGTCAGTCGTCTAGGAGCAATTAGCAAATCATTGAAAGAGATGAACTGCAGTGGATGATCCAGCGATGAGAATCATCCATGGATGAGGGTTGTTAAGCTTTTGCCTTGGGTCGAGATATGCGATGCTTTGTGGTTTATAGTCTAAAGAACTTTTATAACATCTAGTTCTAATGATATAACATTCAATTCTTTAACGGACGAATATAACAGGGAGTTGGTCGATGCGAATCGGATCCCCAAAAGAAGTAATGCCGGGAGAAGCACGCGTCGCCATGACGCCTGATTCCGCAATACAGTTACAGAAACTGGGCTATGAGTGCTTCATTGAAAGTGGAGCAGGTCTAGAAGCTCGTTTTTCAGATGCAGATTATCAGGCTGCCGGTGTCACGGTCGTTGACTCTGCTGAAGCGCTTTTTCAGTCAGTCGACGTGATTGCCAAAGTTCGCCCACCGCTCGAAGATGAAGTGAGCCGTTTGAGCAAGGGCCAAACCCTGGTCGGATTCTTCAACCCAGCCGGTAACGAGACGCTTCTTGAGCTCGCCAAATCGCGGCAAGCCAATGTCATTGCCATGGAAATGGTGCCGCGAATCTCGAGAGCGCAGAAGATGGATGCACTGTCGTCGATGGCGAATATTGCCGGATACCGAGCAGTGATCGAAGCGGGCAATCACTTTGGGCGATTCTTTACAGGCCAAGTGACGGCCGCGGGTAAAGTACCGCCTGCGAAAGTCTTGGTCATTGGTGCTGGGGTCGCTGGTTTGGCGGCGATTGGCACAGCGCAGTCGCTTGGTGCGATTGTTCGGGCGTTCGACGTGCGACCTGAGGTGGCCGAGCAAATCGAATCCATGGGTGCTGAATTCCTGTTTTTGGATTTTGAAGATGCTCAAGATGGGGCTGCGACAGGCGGTTATGCCGCACCTTCAAGCCCAGAATTCCGAGAAAAGCAATTAGCTTTGTTCTTAGAGCAGGCGCCTGAGATTGACATTGTCATTACCACTGCCTTGATTCCGAACCGCGAAGCGCCGGAGTTGTGGACTCAAGACATGGTCGAGGCGATGAAGCCTGGATCAGTCATTGTGGATTTAGCGGCGGAAAAAGGCGGCAACTGTAAGTTGACTGTGGCGGACCAGAAAGTCGTCACGGATAACGGTGTGACCATTATTGGTTACACGGATTTCCCAAGCCGGATGGCTGCGCAGGCGTCAACGCTTTACGCAACCAACGTGCGTCATATGATGACCGATCTGACTCCTGAGAAGGACGGTCAATTGGTTCACAACATGGAAGATGACGTGATTCGGTCGTCGACTGTGACTTTTGAAGGCGAGATTACCTTCCCGCCACCTCCGCTCAAAGTTCAGGCGATTGCTTCGAAGGCGACGCCGAAACAGCCTGAGAAAACTCCAGAAGAGAAAGCCGCTGAAGAAGCGCAAGCCATGGCAAAAGCAGGTCGTCAGCAGACACAATTGTTGGTGATTGGTGCGGCATTGATGGCTTTGATTGGCCTTTATGCGCCAACAGAGTTTATGCAACACTTTATCGTTTTTGTGCTTGCGGTGTTTGTTGGATTCCAGGTGATCTGGGGAGTCGCTCATTCCTTGCATACGCCCTTGATGGCGATCACCAACGCCATCTCCGGAATTATTATCGTCGGCGCGATACTGCAAGTGGACTCTAGCATTCCCATCGTAGCAATCCTTGCAGGAATTTCTGTTCTGATCGCGACCATCAACATAGTCGGGGGCTTTATGGTGACGCGCCGTATGCTCCAGATGTTTAAAAAGTCATAAGCGGAGGGACATGAAATGACAATTGGACTTCAAACAGCCGCTTATCTTTCGGCAACAGTCTTATTTATCTTGGCGCTCGGTGGCCTGTCGAATCAGGAAAAGGCCAAGCGTGCCGTTTGGTTTGGCATCATTGGTATGGCCATCGCTGTCCTTGCGACGGTCGCTGGATCCGAGGTCTCGATGAGCTCCATGCTGATTGGAGCCATTGTGATTGGTGCCGTCATCGGCGCAATCGTCGCAATGCGAGTTGAAATGACTGGGATGCCGCAACTGGTTGCTGCTTTGCATTCGTTTGTGGGTTTGGCAGCGGTGTTCATCGGAATCAATTCCGATCTGTCAGTGCATGACTTTGCATCCGAAGCCGCGCGGATTATCCATGAAGTGGAGATCTTCTTGGGCGTCTTTATCGGTGCGGTGACTTTTACCGGCTCGATCATCGCCTACGGAAAGCTCGCTGGGAAGATTGGCGGTAAAGCACTCATTCTGCCGGGTCGCCATCTGTGGAATTTGGTGATGGTTGGTGGTTCTTTGGTACTGATGTTGATGTACATGAATCACGCCGGTTCATGGACGCTTTACGTGATGACCCTTCTGGCGTTGTTACTCGGTGCACATTTGGTGATGGCGATCGGCGGTGCGGATATGCCGGTTGTGGTCTCGATGCTGAACTCCTACTCAGGATGGGCAGCAGCAGCGACTGGTTTCTTGTTGGGTAATGATCTGTTGATTGTGACCGGTGCGCTCGTGGGTTCATCTGGAGCCATCCTCTCGTACATTATGTGTAAGGCCATGAACCGACATTTCTTATCGGTGATTCTTGGCGGATGGGGTGATGCAACTGGTCCAGCGATGGAAATTGAGGGTGAGCAAGTTGCCATCGACGTCGATGGTGTCGCCAGTGCATTAGATGATGCGGATAGTGTGATTATCGTTCCAGGATATGGGATGGCTGTCGCACAAGCGCAACAGTCGGTCAGTGAGCTGACGCGCAGGCTTCGCGCAAAGGGTAAAGAGGTGCGTTTTGCGATTCACCCGGTTGCTGGCCGATTGCCTGGGCACATGAACGTTCTCCTTGCTGAGGCAAAAGTCCCTTATGACATCGTGCTTGAGATGGATGAGATTAATGAGGATTTTGCATCCACAGATGTTGTGATCATCATTGGATCGAATGATATTGTGAATCCTGCTGCACAAGAGGACCCGAATTCACCGATTGCTGGCATGCCTGTTCTCGAAGTTTGGAATGCCAAGCAGGTCATTGTGTCGAAGCGTGGCCAAGGCACTGGATATTCTGGGATCGAGAATCCGTTGTTCTATAAAGACAACACGCGGATGTTCTATGGCGATGCCAAAGCCAGTCTGGATCAGTTGCTCACTCAGATTAGTTAGTCTGAGCGACTCGAAAAAGCCCCGGTTCAACGACGGGGCTTTTTTTTGTCGAAACACTCCCCAACTACCCCTCTATGGGAAAGACTACACAACTGAATGTCCTAGGCGAGGCTTTAAAGCCCTGTTCATTGGATCCGCTGACCGGCTATTTCAGAAATGGTTGTTGTCAGACCGACGCATCGGACCGAGGTAGTCACGTGGTCTGTGCTGTCGTTACCGCTGAATTCCTCGAGTTTTCGATGGTCCAGGGAAATGATCTGATGACCCCGCGGCCCGAGTATCAGTTCCCAGGGCTTAAACCCGGAGACCGGTGGTGTGTTTGCGCCCTTCGCTGGGTAGAAGCTGTGCGTGCGGGAGTGATCGCGCCTGTGGTTCTTGATCGAACCCACGAGAAGATTTTGGATTACGTCAGCCTTGAAACTCTCGTGCACCACCAATACCGCGAAGAGGCCTAGCGCTCGGCTTGCATCGCTAAAAATCGTAACAGGCTTTGCTCAGCTGGATTGCGTTCAAGGTTGGCTAGTCGAACCGCGTACCACTGACGATCGAGCGGAGTACCCTCGACCGGCAGGGGCTT
>QXYM01000062.1 GCA_009886945.1 Litorivicinus sp. | reverse complement strand
AGCAATTCATACAGCGCTTGATCACGAATTGACTCTGGATCATTCGGATTGATCGGGCTATCGAGCAGACGTTGCATGGCATCTGGGCTCAGGACATTGGGTAGGTGCTTTCCTGTTTTGGGTGCGCGAATGTCGGCTGCGGGGTTGGCTTGGATCAGACGTTGGTTCACCGCTTCTTGAAGAAGCCCGCGGAGCGCGGATAGTTTGCGGCTGATTGATCGTCCAGTCATGCGTTGTGAACTCAGTGCTCGCACCCAACCAATGATCGAAAGTGGATCAATTGCACTTAACTCGATCTCTTCGCCTAAGAACTGCACAGCTTGTTTGAGATCGCGTGAATAGGCTTCGATGGTCTTCTCGCTTCGTCGCTGCGTCTGACGCATGCCGTCAAGATATGCTGCGACGAATGCGCTGAAGGTCACGACTTACTGCGCCTGACCGAGGAGCCGAGGAAGAATCATCGCTAGCGCCTCGCCGATATGATCGAGGAATAGAGTGTCCTGATTGGATTGGAAGTGCGTTGGGTCCGGATGCCCAAGCGCCAGTACTCCGTATGTGTGTCCGCGGACCAGGGCAAGAGTTGCACAGCTCTCAACGGCCGATGAATCGTCGCCGAAGAGTTGGTTTTTCCGATCTTTGGTTAGCCGTCCAACCCAAGGCTCTTTGTCTGAGACGGTCTGTGCAAGTTGTCCGCCATCTTCCAGTGACGCGGCTTTAATCGGCTGAATCATGGTCAAACTGTCCGGAACATTGAATTGATCGGACAGCAGTAGTCTAACCACAGGAATATCAAAACCACTGGCGAGTTTTTCATCAAGAACAACCGCCAGGTCATCTAAATCCCGTGCATCAAGAAGAGACAGCACCAGTGTGCGTGTCTTTTCGAACAGCACGCTGTTGATGCGTGCTGTTTCAATCATGTGATCATTTTCTCGCTCAAGCTGTTGAATCTGCTCTCGGAGTTTCCTGAGCTGATATTCCACCAGCGAGATTGCAACGCCGGAGTCAGTTGGAATTTTGAGCTCACGCACCAGCGTTGGATGTTGCTCGAAGAAATCGAGGTGATCCTGCAAATACGCTGCGATCTGGTCTGCTGTGATCGTCACAACCGAAACTCTCCTTCAAAGACGGATTCAGCAGGCCCGGTCATCATTAAATCATGACCGATTCCTTGCCATTCAATCTGCAGGTTTCCGCCTCGAGTTGCAACACTGACTTGGCTGTCTAACTGCTCAAGTAATCGGGCATAGGCCACTGCAGCACATGCTCCGGTCCCGCAGGCTAGTGTTTCACCGGCGCCTCGCTCGTAAACACGCAACCGGATTTCTGTTCGAGAGACGATTTCGACAAAGCCGACATTGACCGAATCTGGAAATTGAGGAAGCATTTGAACTGCTCGCCCAATGTCTTCAACGGCAATGGAATCGACCGAATCGACGATGCAGACAGCATGAGGGTTTCCCATGCTGATGAGCCCGAACTGCTTCTGGTCAAATGGGATGTCGAGAGCAACGGTTTGTGAAGCATCCAGTTCAGGTGGGCCGACATATGGCAGAGCGTTGGGGTCGAGTACCGGTTGGCCCATATTGACACGAACCAGGCCGAGATCGGTTAACTCAAGTTCGATCAATCCACGTGCCGTATTCACGGTAATCACAGGCTTCGATGTCAGTTCTCGATCGGTCACAAATTTGGCAAAGCAACGTGCACCGTTTCCACAATGTTCAACCTCGCCGCCGTCGGAATTAAAAATCCGATAATCAAAATCAGCATCCGGTCTCGAGGGTGGTTCGATCAGCAGGAGTTGGTCGAATCCAACGCCGGTATGGCGATTGGCGAGCTTTTCAATTTGGCTCGCACGCAGATTGACATGCTGGCTCACGGCATCGATCACGACGAAGTCATTACCGAGGCCGTGCATTTTTGTGAACTGAATTCTCATGGTCTGTCCACCAGGTGCTCGAGGGCCCACAAGCTTTCAATCGATTCGCGCTGGCGAATCAGGTGGGTTTGGCTTCCGTCGACTAGGATTTCTGGTGCCCTACCGCGGGTGTTGTAATTCGACCCCATCACAAAACCATAGGCACCTGCCGAGCGGACCGCGAGTAAGTCGCCTTCTTTGAGTCGCAATTGACGACCTTTGCCCAGGAAGTCTCCAGATTCGCAGACCGGACCCACGACATCGTATGACGCTTCAATCTGTCCAGCGCTCGGCGTTGTATTGACAGGAATGATGTTTTGCCAAGCGCCGTAAAGACTTGGTCGAATTAAATCATTCATTGCGCCATCAACAATCGCAAAGGCTTGGTCTTGGTTGGTTTTCGTCAAAAGGGTTTGCGTGACGAAAATTCCAGCATTGGCTGCAATGGAACGACCAGGCTCAAGAACCAATGTCAGATTTCGATCCTTGAGCCGTTCTTTCACAGCTGCAAGGTATTCTGATGGATGCGGTGGTTGCTCTTGGTCATAGGTCACGCCGAGTCCACCGCCAAGATCGATATGCTGGAGGGTGATTCCTTTGGCCGCCAATTGGTCAATCAAGCTTAAGAGCTTTTCAAGAGACTCGATCAGCGGTGAGATGTCTGTCAGTTGGCTACCAATATGACAATCGATACCCACCGGGTTTAACCCCGGGAGTTCTTGTGCACGCTGATAGGCGGCGATGGCCTCTTCGTGCGCAATGCCAAACTTATTGGCTTTCAGGCCGGTAGAAATGTACGGATGGGTTTTTGGGTCCACATCTGGATTAATACGCAGTGAAACCGGAGCAATCCGACCCATGTCTATTGCAACGGCGTTAAGATGCTCGAGTTCCGCCAGAGACTCAACATTAAAGCAATGGATTCCGACTTCCAAGGCACGACGCATTTCATGCTGTTGCTTGCCGACTCCTGAGAACACGACTTTAGAGGGGTCGCCTCCTGCTTTGAGGACTCGCTCAAGCTCACCTGCTGACACAATATCGAAGCCTGCACCTTCGTTCGCCAATATTTGCAGGACTGCCAAATTCGAGTTGGCTTTCATGCCGTAACATACCAAGTGTGGAATGTCTGTTAAGGCATCTGCGTACGCATGGTAGTGTCTGATTAGGGTGGCTTTTGAGTAAATAAAGCAAGGCGTTCCAAAGCGCGAGGCAATCTCAGATACAGGAACATCTTCGGCGTAAAGCTCACCGTCTCGGTATTGAAAATGGTCCATGATCAGCGCCCGTCGACAGTTTTGTCCGGTTGATCAGGAAGGAACAAGGGTCCGGTTTGTCCGCATGCGCCGAGCAATAAGCTCGAGCCAATAATGATGCTAGTCAGTAATTTTTTCATAGCGAGAAGTATACCCGGATTTGAGTTGAAACCGGCTACACTGTTTGCAACATGGGGCAGAAAATGTACGCAAATATCTTAACAATTGCAGGTTCCGATTCTGGCGGCGGCGCAGGAATCCAAGCAGATTTAAAAGCGATCTCAGCGACTGGTGCCTACGGGCTCAGTGTGATCACTGCGCTGACCGCGCAAAATACGGTCGGGGTTGATGCGATTTATCCGGTTGCGATCGATTTTTTAAAGCAGCAGATGCAGACGGTAGCTCGTGATATTCACATTGATGCAGTGAAAATTGGGATGCTGGGAACCCCGGAGGTGACGGAGGCGGTTGCTGCTTTTGTCGCTGGCTTGGATTGCCCTCTGGTGATCGATCCCGTCATGGTTGCAAAAAGCGGTGATCGGTTATTGCACGCAGATGCCATCGCCTCATTGCGTGATGTGTTGATTCCAAAAGCCACCCTGATCACGCCGAATTTGCCTGAGGCAGCAGATCTGCTTGGCCTTGCTGAAGCTGATGATCGTGAAGCAATGCAGGTGCAGGCGTCCGCATTATTGCAGCTCGGCTCTCGTGCTGTGTTGCTTAAAGGGGGCCACTTGTCGACCGAGGACTCGCCAGATCTTTTAGTATTCGATCATCAATCGACGTGGTTCGACAACGAACGCATCCAGACAGCAAATACACACGGAACGGGATGCACCTTATCCAGTGCGCTTGCATCTTATCTAGGACAAGGTTTTTCAATTCCCGACGCTGTGTTGGCAGCCAAAACCTACATCAGTGGAGCTATTGCAGCATCAGACCAGCTTAATGTCGGTCATGGTCACGGCCCGGTCCACCATTTCTGGGATCTGTGGAGGAACAATGACTGATTGGCCAAAACTGCAGTTTGCTGAGAAGGATTGGGAGCTTCAGTCGCAAAAGCGTCTTGTGGACGGGTTTTTTCAGCTGGATCAACTGACGCTCACACATCGTGGCTATCTGACCGACTCGGTTGGCCCAATGGTTCGTGAACTATTGGTGAGGACACCGGCTGTTGTGGTCATTTTGTGTGATGTGCAACGACAGCAATTAGTCATGGTGGAGCAGTTCAGGATTGGAGCTGCCATGTCAGAGCTCGCCGACAGTCCATGGATGCTCGAGTGGGTTGCAGGAATTTGTGATTCGGGAGAGACACCCGTCGAGACCTGTCGTCGAGAAGTGCTGGAAGAGACAGGCTTGGTGATTGAGGGTGATCTTCGGCAATTATTTACCTACTACCCAAGCCCCGGTGGTTCCAATGAGTTGATTCACTTGTATTTTGCCCATTGTGATGCGTCCAATGCAGACAGTTTTTGCGGTCAAGGCAGTGAACATGAGGATCTGAAGGTTCACGTAATTTCCATTGCGTCAGCGTTGGAAGCATTGCAGACTGGCATGGTAAATAACGCAGCCACCATCATCGGGCTTCAGTGGTTGCAAGCAAATCTGGATCAATTGGTGAAAGGAGAGTGACTTGCCTCAGAAGGCTCGCCATGTACCAAATTTAAAGCGGCACCATGCAAGTTGTGGCTTGAATTACAGCCTATTGTTACGTTTGGCGCGCCGCTTTGGTGCCGATGAATCCGCCCAGTTTGTGCTGCCATTTGGTGGTCAGGATTGTTTGGTGCGCATGCGGTTCACCGACCTGGGGCCTTACACTGGCTTGTGTGAAAGTCAGTGTAGCTTGTTGCGCAGTGGTCACACTTGGGTCCCATTACCTGCATTTACTGTGCGGCTCTACCACGACATGCAATTGGCTGAAGTGACCGATGAGAGCTCGTCGGACTTTATTGAGGGGGCCTATCCATACCCCAATCCATCGATGGTCCAACCCAATGAACGAGAGCAATTGGATCAGTTTTTAAGTGAATGGCTCTCTTATTGCCTGCATCACGGCCTCGCCGATCTATCAGCATACGGAATCAACACCAATGAGTTATCAAGCACAGGATATTGAAGTCCTTTCCGGACTAGATCCCGTCAAACGCCGCCCAGGAATGTACACCGACACAACCCGCCCCAATCATTTGGTGCAGGAAGTGATTGATAACTCGGTGGATGAAGCCTTAGCCGGCCATGCCAATCGTATTGACGTTGTTTTGTGCTCCGATGGCTCGGTATCGGTGAGTGATAACGGTCGCGGAATGCCGGTGGATCTGCATCCGGAAGAAGGGATCCCTGGTGTTGAACTGATCTTGACCAAACTGCATGCCGGCGGAAAATTTTCCAACAAAAACTACCAGTTCTCAGGTGGCTTGCATGGTGTTGGCGTGAGTGTCGTGAATGCACTATCCACCGCTGTCGATATCGAGGTTCGCCGTGATGGAAAACGCTATGACATCGGCTTTGCCAGTGGGGATAAGGTTCGCGAGTTAAGTGAAGTCGGGACTTGCTTGAAAAAAGAGACCGGCACGACTGTTCGATTTACGCCTGATCCCCAGTATTTTGATTCAGCCAATATTTCCGTGGTTCGCCTTCGTCATCTTCTGAGAGCGAAGGCTGTTTTGTGCTCCGGGTTAACGATTTGCCTGAATGATGAAAAAACCGGTGAGACAGAATCCTGGTGTTTTGAAAACGGCCTGACCGACTATCTTCACTCCGAGATTGGGGATTCATTGGCTGTTCCAGAGGCTCCTTATACTGGAAATTTTTCGGCTTCCCATGAGGCGGTTGAGTGGGCCTTGACCTGGTTGCCCGAGGGCGGGGATCTTGTGACTGAGTCCTACGTGAACCTCATTCCGACCCCGCAAGGTGGGACGCACGTGAATGGTCTGCGGACCGGATTGATGGATGCACTTCGCGAATTTTGTGAGTTCCGCAATCTGATTCCTCGCGGCCTCAAACTCTCACCGGATGATTTATGGGAGCGCTGCGCCTATGTGTTAAGCGTCAAACTGGAGGATCCGCAATTCTCGGGGCAAACCAAAGAACGCTTAAGTTCGAGAGAATGCGCAGTCTTTGTCAGTGGCGTTGTCCGCGACGCGTTCAGTTTGTATTTGAATTCCAACACGGCCCTTGGCGATCAGTTAGCGGAAATCGCGATTGCTGCGGCGCAGCGTCGATTAAAGTCGAGAAAACAGGTTGCTCGTAAAAAAGTGACTCAGGGTCCTGCACTGCCTGGCAAGCTCGCTGATTGCGCAGGCGGTGATGCAATGGCTGGAGAGCTGTTTCTGGTCGAGGGTGATTCAGCTGGTGGGTCAGCGAAACAAGCACGGGATCGTGAATTTCAGGCGGTGATGCCCCTTCGTGGGAAGATCTTGAATACCTGGGAAGTTGATTCGGATGACATCTTTGCGTCTCAGGAAGTGCACGACATTGCGGTGGCTTTGGGTGTGGATCCGAGTTCTTCGGATTTAACCGCTCTGCGTTATGGCAAGGTCTGTATTTTAGCCGACGCTGATAGTGATGGATTGCACATCGCAACCCTCTTGTGCGCGCTTTTTGTGAAGCACTTCAGGCCTTTAGTTGAGCAAGGGCACGTATTTGTGGCGATGCCGCCGTTATATCGGATTGATATCGGTAAAGAGGTGTTTTACGCCCTGGACGATGCGGAAAAACAAGGCATTTTGGATCGTCTGACAGCCGAGAAACGAACCGGAAAGATGAGCGTCACACGCTTTAAAGGATTGGGTGAAATGAACCCTAGTCAATTACGGGTCACTACCATGGATCCGGATACTCGACGATTGGTGCAGTTGGTCCTTGATGATTCGGATGCATCTGCTGGAACTGACGAGGTGATGGATAAGTTACTTAGTAAGAAGCGAGCCGCTGATCGCAAGCAATGGCTTGAGGCGAGTGGCCACATGGCGGATATTGCTTAAATCTCCTTGAATTTTCAGCCAATTTCTCTAAGATTCCGCGTCCTGAAACCCAATTGAGGACTCGGCATTGATCGACGTGTTCCCGCGAGAATCTGCTCACACTTGGCTTGATTTAGTTGAGACCACGCCGTCTCTGGTCTTTGATCCAGAGGTCTGCCGTCAACAGTGGACCGATCTGTCCCGGGCACTTCCAGGGGTCACGCTCTACTACGCCGTGAAATCCAACCCCTACCCTGGGTTATTGCAAACGATTGCTGATGAAGCGGGTTGCTTTGATGTGGCGAGTGCTGCGGAAATGAAAATGCTCGAGCAGCAAGGAGTTCATCCATCACGGATGATCCACACGCATCCCATTAAGACCGACGTTGAAATCGAAAAAGCGGTAGCCGCTGGTGTCACCACCTTTGTGGTGGATAACGTCGATGAGTTGTGGAAATTGATTCCGCATCGCCATGCGATTCGAGTGATGTTAAGACTGTCCTTTATCGCCCCAGATGCTCCGATTGATTTGAGTCGAAAATTTGGTGCTCCCCCGCAAGACACTCTGAGCATTTTGGATGTGGCCAATGATTCGGGGATTCGTGTGGATGGTCTTTGTTTTCATGTTGGCTCGCAGGCTGCAACTGCAAATACTCATGCCGATGCGTTGGCCGTGTGCTTGGATTTATGCCAACAGATTCGGGCAGAGGGATTACCTGAGATTACGCGCATTGATATTGGCGGTGGATTTCCAGCGCATTATCTCGGTGAAGCGGTGGATTTGACTGCCTTTTGTGCGCCGATCCGCGAGGTGCTGACGCAGGTACCTGACGGTATCGAGATTTTAGCCGAGCCTGGTCGCGTGATTTCAGCGCCTTCGATGGCACTCGTTTGTAAGGTAGTTGGGCGTGCCAAACGTCGTGACGGTTGGTGGTTCTATCTCGATGATGGCGTGTACGGTGCTCAGTCCGGTCGCTTGTTTGATGGCATGCAATATCGGATGTCGGTCTTTACGTCGAGTGATGAATTGTCACCTTGCGTTTTCGCAGGACCGACGTGCGATTCGATCGATGAGCTTGGACGCTATCCGGAGTTTCCGGTCTTAAATATGAACGATGTCGTGGTGCTCCACGAAATGGGTGCTTACACGCTCGCAAGTGCGACTCAATTTAATGGGATTGCACCACCTGCTGTGGTGACTCGGGATCTTCCTGTTCGGATCCAGGAATACGGAAGTCGGTCGTGACCATCACGGCATTGATTGATGGCGGTGGGACGAAGACTCGTGTCCGCTTCCTCAACAATGCGGATCAATCTGTGATCGGTGAAGTTGTGACAGGACCTTCGAATCTTGGCCTTGGCGCTGATGTGTGTTGGCAGCAAATTCGTGATGCTGTCGACTTGGCAGGACTTTCAATGCCGGCGAAGTGCGTCGCCGGAATGGCAGGGTCAGAGTATCGGCAGCAACGAGCAGAATTTTTAGCGCAATCACCCTGTCAAACCGTGTTGGTTTCCGATCGAGATGCCGGCCTTTTTGGTGCCCATTATGGGAAGCCTGGTGGTTGCTTAACGGTCGGGACCGGTGTTGCTTTCGCCTGGATAGATCATCAAGGGAATCTTGGGCGTCGCGGGGGATTTGGGTTTGTTTTGGGGGACCAAGGCGGGGGTGCTTGGCTTGGTTGGCGGGTACTCCAAGAGCTGGTTTGCCTGTCTGATTGCAATCAACTGGACAGATTTCATCATCGCTTGATCGCCACCTTAGGCATTGGGGAGACTGCGAATCACTGGATGCACTTTGCCAACGGAGCGGGTCCTCGCGACTTTGCCGGACTGGCGCGGGCGGTAGTGGATTCTGAACACGACGTTCCATTAGCTGCTGAGATCTTGACCGAAGGACTGCATTGGCTCTGTCGTTTGATCGAAGACTTCCCTCGATCGCTACCGCTCTCACTGGTGGGCGGATTATCGACTCTGTATGCACCGCGATTGGCGGCTCTTGGCTATCAGGTGGTTGACCCTGAAGGCGATGCGCTTGATGGGCTTCGTTTTATCGATCAACATCTGAACCATCTTATCGTCGACCATTGGACTTCTGATGCCTGAGATTAACGGTCATATGATGA
>QXYM01000061.1:20453-24723 GCA_009886945.1 Litorivicinus sp. | reverse complement strand
ATCTACGCATTTCACCGCTACACATGGAATTCTACCTCCCTCTCTCGCACTCTAGTCTGCCAGTATCGAATGCAGTTCCCAGGTTGAGCCCGGGGCTTTCACATCCGACTTAACAGACCACCTACGCGCGCTTTACGCCCAGTAATTCCGATTAACGCTCGCACCCTCCGTATTACCGCGGCTGCTGGCACGGAGTTAGCCGGTGCTTCTTCTAAAGGTAACGTCACAGCTCACGGTTATTAACCGTGAACCTTTCCTCCCAATTGAAAGTGCTTTACAACCCGAAGGCCTTCTTCACACACGCGGCATGGCTGCGTCAGGCTTTCGCCCATTGCGCAATATTCCCCACTGCTGCCTCCCGTAGGAGTCCGGGCCGTGTCTCAGTCCCGGTGTGGCTGATCATCCTCTCAGACCAGCTAAAGATCGTCGCCTTGGTAGGCCTTTACCCCACCAACTAGCTAATCTTACGCAGGCTCATCTAATAGCACGAGGTCCGAAGATCCCCCGCTTTCCCCCGTAGGGCGTATGCGGTATTAGCTCGCGTTTCCACGAGTTGTCCCCCACTACTAGGTAGATTCCTACGCGTTACTCACCCGTCCGCCGCTGTACTCGTACCGAAGTACTTTCTCGCTCGACTTGCATGTCTTAGGCCTGCCGCCAGCGTTCAATCTGAGCCATGATCAAACTCTTCAGTTAAGAGTACCTGGTAAACCAGGTGATATTTTGTGCTCAGACAATCGCAAAACTGCTAAATAAATTTATACAGGTTGCTTGTCTGAAAATTGTGTCAACTTCCAGCTCAAGCACCCACACGCATTGCTTGATCAATTTGTTAAAAAACTCTTCAGAGGACCTCTCTGAAGTGGACGCGCATTCTATCGAACCCTGCGTCTTTTGCAACCACTTTTTTACAAAATTTCGCGGTTGCCTGCGAAGCCGAAGCCTCAAATTTGGTCGGCGCATTTTAGTGAGCTTCACTAAGAATGCAACCTTTAATTTAGCTCTCTGAATCCAGTCTTCCGAAGAAGGCCGCCTCATCGAGGAGCGCGAATACTACAGTGTTTTATTCGCCTTGCAAGAAGTTTCTGAATATTTTCTCAAACTCTTCTGGCACTCCCCTGCTTGGCAGGAGAGGCGCGAAGTATAGGGGGCAATCTCCGCCTGTCAACGAATTTTCATCGATTCGTCATCAATTCGTCACAGTGACGCGAACAAAACGCTTCTTTCCACACTGAAAGACCTGTGTTTCTCCAGCATTGACGCGGAATTGGAGATCTGTTTGCAGCTCGCCGTTAATGCGAACAGCGCCCTGCGTAATAAAGCTTCGAGCCTCTGACGAACTCTTCGCCAATCCCGTTTCTCGTAACAAAACAGATAACGGAACACCGCCATCCGCATCCGATGACAGGGTCATCTCGGGCATTTCATCTGGGATGTCGCCGGCTTTGAATTTGTTCCCCGCACTTTTTGATGCGCGATCGGCAGCATCTTCGTCATGAAACCGAGTAATCAATTCTCTGGCGAGCAAAGCCTTGGCTGCATTGGGAGTCACGAGCCCTGAGTCCACATCGGCACGGAGCGATTTGAGCTCAGTGTTACTTTTAAAACTCAGTAGTTCGAAATAACGCCACATCAACTCATCGGAAATCCCCATGAGTTTCCCATACATCTCTCCCGGCGCATCATTGAGACCGACATAATTACCAAGCGATTTGGACATTTTTTTCTCACCATCCAAGCCTTCAAGGATCGGCATCATCAAAATCGTCTGTGGCTTCTGACCAGCATCCCGTTGCAACTCGCGACCCATTAAGAGATTAAAGCGCTGATCCGTACCCCCAAGCTCGACATCAGCCTCAAGGGCCACAGAATCGTAACCCTGCATCAATGGATACAAAAATTCATGGATCGAAATCGGCTGCTCAGACTTAAAGCGCTTATTAAAGTCATCTCGCTCAAGCATGCGGGCCACCGTTAACTTTGCTGCCAAGCGAATAAAATCTTGCGGCTTCAGATCATTCATCCAACGACTGTTGTACTCAACACGCGTTTTCTCGCGATCTAGAATCTTGAACACCTGCGCCGCATAGGTCTCAGCATTTTGCATCAACTGGGCTTCTGTTAAAGGCTGTCGCGTTTGATTCTTCCCGGTCGGATCTCCAATTAAGCCGGTGAAGTCACCAATTAAGAAGATCACCTCATGCCCGAGGTCCTGAAACTGGCGAAGCTTGTTGATTAACACCGTATGCCCCAGATGCAGATCTGGCGCCGTCGGATCAAAGCCTGCTTTGATCCTCAGCGGCTGCCCGCTGTCTAACTTGACCTTTAACTCATCCAGAGGAAGAATTTCGTCCGCCCCGCGCGAAATCAGATCAACTGCATCCTGAAGATCACGCCCGTCCACTGTTGCCATAGGTACTCTCGACTCATGTTTGAAAGCGCCATAGTGTACATAACCTCCATTCTTTTTTTATATGCAACCTGCATTTGATTTGTGTACACTCTCCGAAACCAGTTGTTGGGATACGAATGCGCAACCTTATCAATCGCTTAGACGCGATATGTCATCCGTTTCCGGGAATTCACGTTCTCGGCGTCGTCAGCTCTGTGATTTTTGTCACCGTTTTAGTGGTCTGGCCAACGACTGGTGAAACCGGATCCAACACGGATCAAGCGATGCCAATTCCTGCCCTTTCCTTATTCACAGAAGCAATGACAAAGCCAGCTGCGCAGGCGCCTCGGCTGGAAATCCGAAGCGAACGCGTCAACCAAGGCGACTCACTGTCCCGTCTATTTAATCGTCAAGGTCTTTCGCCGACACTGCTGCATGCGTTGACTCAAGCGGAAGATTCAGACAATCGCGTGTCGAAACTTAACGTCGGACAAACCGTGGAATTTCGTTACAACAATGACGACACCCTTGCGGAGCTCGCCGTCATTCACTCACCTTTTGACCAAACTGTCGCAAAACACTCAGATCGCGGTTGGACGATCGAGCAACAACATCGCGAAGCCGAAATCTACATTGAGCACGCCAAGGCGACGATTGATAGCTCATTATTCCTAGCCGGTGCTCGTGCAGGCCTTCCTGATAACTTGATCATGGAGCTTGCTGATATCTACGGACACGTGATCGATTTCGTTTATGAAATTCGCGAAGGAGATCAATTCATCGTCACTTTCGAAAAACGCTATTTGGATGGCGAATTTATCGAATATGGCAACATTCTGGCGGCCGAATTCATCAACGCAGGCGAATCCTTTGTCGCTGTTCGCTACACCGACACCGAGGGAGACACTGGATACTATGATCAAAACGGTGTGAGTTTGCGCAAAGCATTTTTGCGCGCACCACTGAACTTCCGACGCATCAGCTCCAACTTCAAACTTGCGCGCAAGCATCCGATCCTCGGCAAAATGCGTGCACACAAAGGGACCGATTACGCGGCGTCAACGGGAACACCGATCTACGCAGCTGGTGATGGCAAGATCACCTTCCGTGGTACGAAGGGCGGGTACGGCCGCACGGTCATCATTAAGCACGGAAACAGTATCGAGACACGCTATGCCCACCTATCAAGATACGGCAAATTCAAGTCAGGCCAAAAAGTCAAACAAGGCCAAGTGATCGGCTATGTCGGCATGACTGGATTGGCGACTGGACCCCATCTCCACTACGAGTTCATTGTCAGCGGGGTCCATCGAAATCCGCGCACCATTCTCGAAAAACTCCCCAAAGCGAAATCACTTCCTCGAGGCGAAATTGCACGCTTCGAGCCGATTGCCCAACCGTTAATTGCCTCATTGAGCGCTCAGCGAAGTAATGCTGAACTGGCTTTTCAAAACACCACCGCCCGCTAGCACTCCGCGCACCGCCATCGGACTGATGAGTGGTACCAGTCTGGATGGACTGGATGCCTGCGTGGTGAAAGAAACAGGTCATGGCAATCGAGTTGAGGTGGTCTCAACGCTCAGTACAGCCTTCCCTCCAGGCGTTCGTGATGGCTTCAAACGCATGATTGAAACCGGACATGCCAATATCCACGAGCTTCTCACCCTCGAACATCAATACACCGAAGTGGTGGCGCAACAATGTCAGCAGTTAATCAACGCCACTGACGAATCCATCTCTGTTATCGGATTCCACGGGCAAACGCTTTGGCATGCCCCTGACCTTGGATCCACGTTGCAGATTGGATTTGCAGAATACCTAGCAGAAACGACAGGGATTCCAGTCGCACACCAGTTTCGACGGAGTGATATGGCTCCC
>QXYM01000061.1:0-20443 GCA_009886945.1 Litorivicinus sp. | reverse complement strand
CTCGCGGTGGCCAAGGAGCGCCATTGGCCCCGCTCTTTCACCAACTGCACTTCGAGCGCGAAACGGAAAATGTCGCTGTCTTGAATCTGGGTGGGATCGCGAACATTTCGTTATTAGTCCCTGGCCAACCCCTGAGTGGGTGGGATATTGGACCGGCCAATACCCTATCGGATGGCTGGCATCAGCGGTCTCAGAATCAGGCATTTGACCGAAACGGAGCGTACGCAGCATCAGGTTCCGTGCATCAGAATTTGCTAGACCAACTTCTCAAAGACCCATATTTCGCACAGAGGCCACCGAAAAGCACGGGGCGCGAGTATTTCTCTCAATCATGGCTTCAACAGACGCTTGGTCAGTTAGCCCCCATCAGTGCAGCAGACGTGCAAGCCACACTGAATCAGCTAACAGCCACCCTCGTGCATCAAGCGCTTCCTGAAGAAGTTGATATTCTCGTGGTCTGCGGGGGGGGTGTGCATAACACGCACTTAATGGACGCACTTGATGACACCGTCGACCCATTAGTCGTGACATCCGATGCCTTTGCCATCGACCCTGATTTTGTTGAGGCCGCCTGTTTTGGCTGGCTAGGGCTTCAATGCGTCGATAGCCAACCACTGGCAACCACGTTGATCACTGGGTCAGCGGTGCCAGGTGTCCTCGGATCAATCATCCATCCCACTAAAGGCTGAAACTCGCTCCACACCCACAGGTGCTCGACGCATTCGGATTGTCAACCACAAACTGGGAACCAGTCAGTGATTCAGAATAATCCACGGTTGCACCAACAAGGTATTGATAGGACATTCCGTCGATGACCACAGTGACACCATCTTTCACTACCTCAGTGTCATCGTCTTGATGCTCTTCATCAAAACTGAATCCATACTGGAATCCCGAGCAACCGCCACCGGTGACAAATACTCGCAAGTGCAGATCTGGATTTCCCTCACCACTGATCAGCTCCTTCGCTTTCGAAACAGCACGCTCAGTCAAATGAATCGGGGTCGGTACAAATACTTCAGTCATAACATCTCACGGACTCAATGCATACAATGGAAGCGCGTCAAACTCATGAAGCCCGAGCATTAAATTCATATTCTGAATCGCCTGCCCGGCCGCGCCCTTGACCAGATTATCGATCACACTCGAGATGATCAACTGTCCTGGTTGCTGTTGGTAAAGACCGATCACCGAGCGGTTCGATCCTCGAACCCATCGGGTCTCAGGATGCTCGCCAGCGGACGCCAACGACACCAATGGCTCGTCCTGATACCGCTTTTCGAACAGCGCCCGCGCCTCTTCCAATGATAATGATGTGGAGACGTAAGCGGTGACTTCAATGCCTCGGATCATCGGCAAGAGATGCGGAACAAAAGTGATCGTCACTTCCTGACCCATTTTTGAGAGTTGATGGGCCATTTCCGGAGCATGGCGATGACCACCGGCGGCATAGGCATGAAAATTGTCGGACGCTTCTGCCACGATCAGGTCTGTGCGCGCAGACCGTCCTGCACCGGACGCTCCACTTTTTCCATCGACAATCACATGTGACTGCGTTAACGCACCGGCCTCAACCAGGGGCATCAGGGCGAGAGCGGTGGCCGTGGGATAGCATCCTGGGTTCCCGACTAGCCGGGCATCGGCAATCAAATGACGATATTTTTCAGGCAATCCATACACGGCTTCATCAATGAGGTCTGGCGCACCATGGGGTCCACCGTACGCTGACTCCCACACCGCCGGATTACTGAATCGGAAATCCGCCGCCAAATCAATCACTCGAACGCCACGTTCGAGTAGATCGCGAGCCTCATGCATCGCTATCTTATTGGGCGTTGCATAAAACACTAAATCACAGTGGCCTAATGCATCGACTGACGGCTCTTCAAACCTCAGCTGCTGATTATGCGATAACCACGGATATAACGAAGCCACAGTTTTCCCAGCCTCAGAACGAGATGTCAGACAGCTCACCTCGACCTCAGGATGCGAAGCCAGCATCCGCAACAGTTCAACACCTGTATATCCTGTGCCACCCACAATACCTATGCGTTTCACTTACGATTTCCATCCATTCAATAATTGCGCGCATAATACGCCAAACTGACATCAAAACGCACTCGACAGGGGAAGTCTATGCAGAGTCGTATCAAAGATACCGGCATCGAATTGCTGATTGTTTTTGGTATTGGAGGGCTGATTGGAACACTCATCGCCTGGACCTCGAATGCCTACGTCTCTGGCGTTCAGTTCTTCACCGCACTTCGTGAAAATCATTCCATCTTCGAAATCACGCTTGCCGGCAGTCAATTTGAACTGACAAGTCTCATCTTTTTGTGGATCGCTGCGGCTTTCGTCATTTTGATCCGACGGGTCTTTGGGGTCGTCCGCTGGCATGGTCCAGCAGACTCGATTTACCATGCTCAACAATCCAAAGAACCCCTAGATATCAAGCACGGTATTGCATCAACCCTCACTGCATTTACCAGTGCTGCTGGTGGTGGATCCGTGGGGCAATACGGGCCTTTGGTTCACTTTGGTGCCACACTCGGGATCGTAGTCAAGCGCTTCGTTTCGTCGAGACTGTCACATGAGGTGTACTTGGGTTGTGGTGTGGCAGCCGCCATTTCCGCAGGGTTCGGGGCTCCAATCGCAGGAATTGTTTTTGCGCATGAAGCGATTTTGCGTCATTTTTCGGTCCGAGCGATTGCCCCAATCTCAATCGCCTCAGTCACTGCATCCGCGGTCAGTCAGGCGTTTTTCTCACATTCAGCAACTTTCGAAATTTCGTCATCAGCACCCGATCTTGTGTCGCTGATACCGGTATTAATTATCGCAAGCCCCATCATCGCGTTTGCCGCGATTATCTATATGGAAGCCCTGAGACGATCGGCTGCATTTGCCAAGCAAACCGGTTGGTCAGCTGAGCGACTGATCCTGACCGCTGCCACCATCTGTGGCCTTGTCGGAATTTGGATTCCAGAAATTCTTGGACTGGGGATAAGTACAATTAATGCTATGCTCGACGGCGCCTACCAAATGCCAGCGCTGCTGTTATTGCTCGTCGTCAAAATTGCAATGACAGCGCTCTGTATTGGTTTTGGATTGTTTGGAGGCGTTTTCTCTCCCGCATTGTTTGTCGGTGTTGCGGCCGGCGGGATCGTCGCCCAACTGGCAATGATTCTTGGCGTCCCGGATTTAAGCGTGGCGGTCAGTATTGCAGCCATGGCAGCTGTCGCTGCCAACGTCATCGGTGCACCAGTGGCCGCCGTCTTGATCGTGCTCGAGCTGACTCAGTCCTATGCCTATGCCGTCGCCGCGTTAATGGCTGTGATGGCGTCCATGCTACTCACCCACCGTCTCTTTGGTCACTCATTCTTCGATCGACAGCTTCTCGATCGTGGAATTGATTTGGCACAGGGTCGAGAGGCGATCGCCCTTTCCCAACACACACTTGAGCCTCACTTAAGCGACGATTTTGTGGCAGTGTCTGAGACCTCGACCGGGCATGAGGCATTATCCTTGATGCGGGAAAAACAACAGACCGAGGCCTACGTGGTGTCTGATTCTGGACGATTAGCCGCGAAACTGTCCGTGCACCAAGCCATTGAAGCTGGCGACCAAACGGTTTTCCAATTTGCTGACGCCGACCCCCTCTTGCTGCATGTAGATGACTCGCTGCAACACGCCATGCATGTGGTCAGTGATTTTGTGGGTGAGTCTGTCC
Source organism: Litorivicinus sp. (assembly GCA_009886945.1). Classification (GTDB taxonomy): domain Bacteria; phylum Pseudomonadota; class Gammaproteobacteria; order Pseudomonadales; family Litorivicinaceae; genus HIMB30. The sequence goes on along the minus strand of QXYM01000061.1, from coordinate 16,716 downwards.
CGATCATCGATCAACAGAATCGAGAACTCTTAGGCGTGATTAATGAAGGTGACTTATTTAAGGCTGTCATCGACGTTCAATCAATGGTCAGACACCAAGAACGCGACTGACCTTGCCTTTCGCTGACAGACTTGGTGTACTCCCGTCTCCATAACAGGAGGCAATATGTACCTTTGGATTAAAGCATTCCACCTGATCGCGGTCATCACCTGGTTCGCGGCGTTATTTTATCTTCCCCGGCTGTTTGTCTATCACGCGATGACAGAAGCCACCGATACAGCCGGTATCGAACGCTTCAAAATCATGGAACGGAAGCTGTTAAACGGCATCATGACGCCATCGATGGTTGTTGCCGTGGCTCTTGGCGTTTGGTTGATCATGTTGGTCCCCGAATACATGAGTCAGGGATGGATGCACGCCAAATTGACTTTCGTGGTGTTACTCCTCGGTTACCACCATTGGTGCATGAAAATCGTCAAAACCTTTAAAAATGATGCCAACACACGCAGTCATGTGTGGTATCGCTGGTTTAACGAAGCGCCTGTTGTCAGCTTGATTGCCATTGTCATTTTGGTGATTGTTAAGCCATTTTGATGCGAGGCCTTTATGTCGTCACTGACGCATCCATTACAGATCCCGAGCTCCTTTATCGACAGGTCGATGAGGCAGTCGCCGGAGGATCTCGGCTGGTGCAGTTTCGGCATAAAACGACCGATTCAGGCTTGTATCTCGCGCTCGCCGAGGCGGTGCTCGAGGCGTGTCGTCGTAACTTCACGCCCTGCTTGATTAACGACCAAGTGAGTATCGCTAAAGTCCTGGCAGCCGATGGCGCGCATCTTGGACAAGGAGATGGATCACTGCTCGATGCTCGCCAATCGCTGGGGCCACATGCGGTACTTGGGCGAACCTGTCATGGCTCACAGGAGTTCATGGAACAGGCAGTGGCTGACGGCGCCAGTTATTGCGCCTTTGGCCGACTGTTCGATTCAGACACCAAACCCCAAGCCTCAGGCTTGTCCCTCCACCAGCTCAAGGACTTAGTGTCACAGTGCGCCATTCCAACGGTCGCAATTGGCGGAATCACCCTAGATAATGGGCGACAAATTTTAGATACCGGAGTTGCGATGCTAGCGGTCTCCGGAGCCGTATTCAGGGCCAAAGAGATCGGTGAGGCAGCGCGTCGGCTCTCAGAATTATTTTAAGGAACAATCGTGATGTCCAAATCAGAACAACTTTTTGCTCGAGCCAGTCAATCCATCGCAGGTGGAGTGAATTCTCCTGTTCGAGCGTTTCGTGCAGTCGGCGGAACGCCGGTATTCTTCAGTAAGGCTGAAGGCCCGTTTCTCTTTGATGCCGATGGAAAACGATACATTGACTACATCGGCAGTTGGGGACCAATGATTGCCGGTCACGCGAACCCAAGAGTGCTACAAGCCGTCCGAGATGCTATCGAAAATGGTTTGTCATTTGGTGCACCAACAGCGATCGAAACGGACATGGCGGAACTGGTAAAAACCTTTTTTCCATCCATGGAAAAACTCCGCTTTTGCTCAAGCGGGACCGAAGCCACCATGAGTGCGATTCGTCTGGCACGCGGATTCACCGGCCGTGACACCATTGTCAAATTTGAGGGCTGCTATCACGGCCACTCCGATAGTTTATTGGTCAAGGCCGGATCAGGTGCACTCACATTTGGTGTGCCGAGCTCCCCAGGTGTTCCAGCAGATTTAGCGAAGCACACGCTGAATCTTCCATTCAATGATCTCGATGCTGCTCAAGCATTATTCGAACAACAAGGCGACTCCATCGCATGCCTCATCATTGAGCCAATCACCGGTAACATGAATATGATCCTGCCAAAGCCGGGCTACCTGGAGGGCTTGAGAACCCTCTGCGATCAATACGGTGTCGTCTTAATTTTTGACGAAGTCATGACCGGTTTCCGTGTCGCCAAGGGTGGTGCGCAAGCGCTAACGCAAATCAAGCCTGATTTAACGTGTCTTGGCAAAATTATCGGTGGCGGAATGCCTGTCGGCGCCTTTGGTGGGCGTCAGGATATGATGGATATGCTTGCACCACTCGGACCCGTCTACCAGGCAGGCACCTTATCAGGGAACCCGGTGGCGATGGCTGCAGGGATTGCGACCTTATCAGAGCTATCGGCACCGGGATTCTATGAAGCACTCACCGCCACCACTGAGCGTTTCGTCAACGGAATGATGCGAGTGGCGCAGGAAGCCGGAGTCGCGATGCAAGGTGTGAGTCGCGGCGGGATGTTTGGGTTATTTTTTGCCGAGCGTCCAGTCACATCATTTGCTGAGGTCACCGCTTGCGATGAAGCAATTTTCAAACGCTTCTTCCACCTGATGTTGGACCGGGGGGTGTATTTGGCGCCATCGATGTATGAAGCTGGATTTGTTTCATCAACCCACAGCGACCAAGTCATCGATGACACCTTGACCGCTGCTCGAGAATCTCTACAGGCTCTCTAAGAACCGGCTGCGCGCGCTAGCCGGCGCGCCTCAGTGGCCCCAGCCGAATCACCAAGCGCGTCACGCGCCCTCGCGATCACTGTGTAAAGATCACGTTTCATGGCTTGATCGGTGCCTGACAAGTCGACGCCTTGCAATGCGATATTCATCGCGTCTTCATGGTTTCCTTGCTCCAGTCGCAAACTGGATAACTGGAAATACACTTCCGGTTCTGTTGGAGCAATCCGCTGTGCACGCTCAAGGCGGGAGGATGCACCGGCTAAATCCCCCGCTGTCTTCAATTGATCAGCCTGTTCCAGCAGTGACAACACCGCAGGCGGGATTTCGGTTTGCTGTTTCGGTTGGTCGATCGGCTCAATTTTGGCGATCGGCTCAATCGGTGTCACTTCATTGCGCTCACCTTTCTCCCGCTGGATATTTGGCGAAGACATCGAAATGACACGAGTTGAAGAGACAACCCGGTCATCCTCATTGGCACGCCATGAAGCATCCACCACCGGAGGCCTTGATACCGGAGTCTGAGTACACCCAACCACAAAAGCCATACAGACCACACTCAACCCAAGCCGCATTATCATCCTCCAAACCAGTTTTTCAGCCAGCGACCATCTTGCGAATCAGAATCACCAGCGCCGCAATCACCTGCCCTCGCCTCGGGATAGTCTATCGGTAACGGACGCTTTTCGGCACCTTCACACGACTGATCGACAATTTGTCCCGATTGATTGATCCAACTGTAGCGCAATCCATCCGGCAATGTGCTGGATCGGTTGCTTCTCTGGACGTACTGAAAAGCGTCAGTGATCACCGGAAGTGCCGCCACGGATCCCACCAAACCGGCTTTTCGATTGTCATCAAATCCAACCCAAGCAACACCGAGTCTGCGACCATCTGCGCCGACAAACCATGCGTCACGACCATCATCGGTTGTTCCTGTTTTCGATGCCATCACCTCTGCATAGCGGGAACCGAAGGCCCGTCCCGTGCCCACTTTGGCACCGACTCGCATCATGTGATCCACTTGAACTGCCGCACGTGCTGTCATCAGCCGACTTGATTGAAATGGCCGTTTGCTCAGCGTACGGCCTGTCTCATCCACAACCGTCCGAACTGCCTTCAATGGTGCCAAATGTCCTTGATTGAGCAATCCCTGGTAGCGTGACGCCACTTGATAGGGCGACATTTCAGATACCCCAAGCACCGTCGCAGGCGGTTTGGTTGGCCCAACCGGAATCCCATAGGTTTGCAGTCGCTCAAGGATCGGATCGAGACCGACCCCAAATGCCAGATGCACAGTCGCTTGGTTGATGCTGTTTGCGATCACTGTTTCAAGACGAACCACGCCTTGTTCGGTCCGATCGTAGTTTTTCGGTGCCCAGACCGCTCCTTGATCATCGAGAATGGACACCGCTTCATCACGAACTAAGCTGCCGGCATGCAGGTCTGTGTCTTGTTCAATCGCCGCGGCAACGACAAAGGGCTTCACCAGTGACCCAATTTGACGGCGCGCATCGAGTACTCGATGGAAACCGATTCGATGATCGCGCCCCGCTAACACTGCTTGGATTTCACCGGTCGGAATATCGACGACCAAGGCGCCGAGCTGAACTTCAGCTGTTGCATCAAGACCGATATCCCGTAATCGAGCCAAACTCTGTTTCCGTCCTTCGACAAGTCCTCGATGCACTTGAGGATCCAGCGCCGTGTAGATCTTCAGGCCAGCCATGGTCAACTGCTTACTGCTGTAATCGTGAGTCAATTCACGACGAACCACTGACACATAGCCGGGGAATCGACCGATACGATCAGCTGGTGACTTTGGCACCGATAACGAGCGCTTCGAGGCTGCTTCCGCGGCTGTCTGCGTAATCACCCCTTGGGATGCCGCCAACGTCAGCACTAAATTTCGACGCTCGATCGCTCGCTCCGGAAACCGTCGAGGATTCAAAGCGCTCGGTCCTTTGATCAAGCCAATGAGCAGGGCCTGCTGGCTGAGTGAGAGCTCGTTGATTGGACGGCCAAAGTAAAATTGGGACGCTGTTCCAAACCCATGAATCGCACGATTGCCCCACTGTCCCAAGAACACTTCATTGACGTAAGCCTCAAGAATCCGTTCTTTAGAAAACCCAGCATCAATCAAGATTGCATAAATCGCCTCAAGTGCTTTTCGGGACAAGGTGCGTTCTCGGGTTAAGTAAAGGTTCTTCACCAGTTGCTGCGTCAGAGTACTTCCGCCCTGCGCAAATCGCCCAGCCAATACATTGTTCAGAGCTGCACGCAGAATCCCCGTGACTGAAATCCCGGCATGGTCATAAAACCCACGGTCTTCAACAGCGATCAATAAATCAACAAAGCGCGGCGGTAACTCATTTAATCGAATGATCTCTCGATCGGCATGCGCCCCGGATAATTGCGCCAGAACAAGTGGCTCGAAGCGAATAATGTCGAGTGGTTGTGCTCGCCCATCGGTCAGCGCGCTGACCTGACGCGGCGCAAAATCAATCCGAACAAAACGATCGGGCTCAACGCCATCGGGAAACGCGTGACCTCGGATTCCTACCTGAATCCCTTGGTCGTCGAGCTGATATTGGCCTTGACCCGGGCGACCCTTGACATTCTGATAATTCAATAAGTCCAACTCGAATCGGACTTGATCCAGCGTAAAAGGTGCACCCTGATACAACTCCAGCGGTCTCGCAAAGATTTTCGCGCCCACTGCCCAAGACAACGATTCAAATTGTCGTGTTAGATGCGCATTGAGATAGACTAGACCCAACCCCACTGCTACCAGTAGGGTAAGAGAAAGTTTCAAAAACAGGTGCCACCATCGTTTCATGGGCGCCAGTATACCGGGAGGACGAGGTGAGCGAGACGCTCATTGACGCATTGCGACATCAATCATGCTATCCGCATGCCGTGACAACGATCGAAGTGATTGAATCCGATCTCGCCTGGATCCTTCTCACCGGTCAATTTGCGTACAAAATTAAAAAGCCGGTTGATCTGTATTTCCTGGATGCCAGCAGCCTCGAATCCAGACACGAACTTTGTCACAGCGAATTCACACTCAACCAACGCAGTTTTAGTGAACTCTATATTGATGTGGTTGGCATCTATCAAACTGAGGCTGGAATCCAGGTTGGCCAAGGCGAGGGGCAGCCCATCGAATATGCCGTCAAAATGCATCAATTCGATCCCAACAACACCTTAGATGAAATCCACAATGCAGAAGGGCTGAATCATGAGCGCTTGGAGAAGCTCTGCCAAGCGGTATTCGACCTGCACGCAAAAGCCCCTGTCTCGGGGATCGAGATGCCTTTTGGTGAGCCCAATTCACTCTATGTCCCTGCGCAACTGAATTTTGATCAGGTCAGGCCCCGACTGACGGAAGCGAAGGATTTAGCCCAACTATTGCAACTCGAGGCCTGGGCGCACGAATACCTCAAGCGATTGTGGCCTCGCTTTGCCGAGCGGAAAGATTTGGGCATGATCCGAGAATGCCATGGTGATCTTCATTTGGGTAACGTGGTTGAAACTCAGTCTCATGAGATTCGGTTATTCGATTGCATTGAATACCGCGCCGAGTTCCGCTGGATTGATGTGATCAGTGAGATCGCGTTTTTGACGGTGGATCTTGAAGCGCGCGACGATTTTGCCTCAGCCTGGCACCTACTCAATCGTTATCTCGAACTGAGTGGTGATTATCATGCACTCTGGGTCTATCAAGGGTACCAAGCCTATCGCGCGATGGTCCGAGCCAAAGAATGTTTACTGGAACTCAACGCGCCTGTTCTCCCAACGGAAACCGACACCTCTCCAGTGGCGCGTTATCGTCGGTATGCGGTCATGGCCGAACATGCAACAACTATCCGGCCGCGGGTGCTGTTAATTACGCTTGGTCTTGACGTCGATATTCGCCAAAGCCTAACCCACCAATTGATTGATGATTTTGGCATGATCCGTTTGCGCTCAGATCTTGAGCGTCAACGGCTCTATGGTGGTCAAGAAAATACCGCTCCAAAAACCTATCGCCATTTGGTCGAACTGGCTGAACTCTCGTTACGAGCCGGCTTCCCGGTGGTCGTCTCTGGTGGTTTTGAGAATCCTGACGATCGTGAGCGATTCAGACGATTGGCCGAATCGCATGGATTGCTGTTTGGTATCCTAACCGATGAAGAGAGTGCCACTCAGGCGAATTTAGATTTTGAGGAATTAGCCTCGACCCATGTCTTACGGCTTGATGAACCAGAGCGGATGGTCAGAGAAGTCAGGGATCTTGGGCAGTCATTTGGCATGCACCTGGGGGTTCACCGTTGAATACGATCGATCGTCTGATTCATGGCTTCGATGGCCTGTTGCGAACAGTTGCACGAGTCAAACCTGAGCCGCAACTCCCATCTCCATCACGGGGTGCGTTGGTTGATCCCATGACAGATGATGAGATCAGAGTGTCTGGTGGTTTGATGCGGGTCAATCATACCGGTGAAATCTGTGCTCAGGGCCTCTATAACGGGCAAGCTCTGTTTGCCTCTGATGAAGCCACCGGAACCGCATTGGCCAAAGCCGCCGAAGAGGAATTGGATCACCTCGCCTGGTGTCGAGAGCGGTTACATGAACTCAATGCCAAACCGAGTATCTTGGATCCCCTATGGTATTCAGTGTCTTTTGCCTTGGGTGCTGGAGCTGCCTTGGTCTCAGATAAAGTATCACTGGGTTTTGTGCATGCCACCGAAGAGAACGTCGAACGTCACCTCCGCGACCATCTTCAGCGGCTTCCAGCCAGTGATCACGCATCCCGTCAGATTCTGCAGCAGATGCTAGATGACGAAATCCGCCATGGACAAACAGCGCTGGACCAAGGTGGTCAACAGTTACCAACCCCCGTCCGGCGAATGATGTGGGAAGGTGCAAAACTCATGACTCAAACTGCAGAACGCGTTTAGTCGCGATCTGTCATGGATGGCATCAAACTCCATGCATCGATCGGTGATTTGTCAAACCATTGACACCGTCTGATCGCAATGCTTTGTGTTCATACATCGCCTGATCTGCCTGTTCGATATCGGTCTGAAGATTGCCGCCTGTCAGCATCTGAATTCCAAAACTGACCGAAGGTGCTGGCCTGACTGAGCCATCGAGCCAACATCGGGCCAGCAAGGCTTCAATGTCCCGCGCTTTTTGCTGAGCGCTGCCCTCTGTCGCATCTCGAAGTACCATTAAAAATTCATCTCCACCCCAACGTGCCAACAAATCTTGGGGTTGGCGGATCTGAGCTTTTAAGCATTGAGCGACTTGTACCAACACCTGATCACCGACCTGATGGCCATAAGTATCATTGATCTGCTTGAATTGATTGAGATCGAAGACGATCACAGCACCCCGTGGACATGCTTTGATCCCTTCAAGCAAACCTTTGCGATTTAACAGTCCCGTCAGTGGATCAGTCACCGCTTCTGTGCTCAAGCGATTAACGAGTTTCATCACTTCACCCATTTCATCTCGATAATGTTCGGGCAATCGATCAACGTACCCAGATGCACGAGTGGCAGCATGAATACGATATAACGGGACCATTAAGGCCTGCATCGCGGTGCAAGTCAGCAGGACCCCCAACATCAACGTCCCAGCGATGACTGCGAGATCAATCAAGGATAGTGCCAATCGATCCGACAATGGTGTGAGATACATCGTCAGACTGACCCATGGAATCTGCATACCCAAGCATGCAATCAATGCAACCTTATGACTGAACCGTAGAGGGAAGATGTGAGACAAGATGGCATAAAAGCGCATATCTAAAGCCAACCGTGAGCGATTCGATGCATTAGACATGGACCTTCTGGCCTATCGCATGAAGAATCGCAGAGGCCAGTACAGAGCGACGAATCGGCTTCGGACAATAGCCGGTGAACCCGGCATGCAAATAGCGCTCGCGATCACCCTCTAAGGCGTTGGCTGTCAAGGCAATCATCGGAAGATGAGTTGTCGCAGCCTGAGCCCTCACCCATTGCGCGGCTTCAATACCGCTCATCACTGGCATATGAATGTCCAGTAATACGACATCGAAATGCGTCTTTGACTTCAGCCGATCACAGGCTTTCTGCCCATTTTCCACCACTTGTGATTGTGCCCCGAGGGAATGCAGCAGCTTTTCGATCACAAGCTGATTCGTGCGATGGTCTTCAGCAACCAAGATCGATAGCCCGGCGAGCGATAATTCCTCAGAGACTGGGCTTCGAGTCATTGGTCTCGGAATGGGGAGGGCTGCCTGATCGCTTTGTTGACGGGATTGAGTCACAACGTCGGTAATCGCTGCAATCAACGGTGCCGCACGAACAGGCTTTGCGACCACTGCATCCGCTCCGACCTCAGTCAACTCATCGGACGACCCAGCACTCGTCATCACAATAATCGGGGTTGGCATCGCTTGCTTTTTGAACTGACGCACAAAACTCCTACCGGTCATGCCCGGCATCAGATCATCACACAAGACCACATCAAATCGAGATGACCCGAGCCATGCAGCATCGAGCCTCGACAGGGCTGAAAACCCATCTGCCACTCCTTCAACGATGGCTCCGGCGCGTGTCAAAAGACCTTCAATAATGCTCCGGTTGATCGCCACGTCATCGATCACCAACACTCGACAGCCATTAACCATTGAGGGGAAACGTGCGACTTCGCGAGGGGTTGGATCACTCAATGGAAGATGCAGATCGACGGTGACACAAGTTCCCTGGCCTTCTGTGGATCGCACACTGATGGATCCATCAAATGCATGCACCAAACGCTGAACGATGGTCATCCCCAGTCCGGTGCCACCATAACGACGAGCGATCGAAGAATCAGCCTGCTTAAATGGTTCGAATAGGGTCTTAACCTGCGACTCGCTCATCCCAATTCCAGTATCTTCAACTTGCAGGCGAACCTGATTCGGGCTTGGTGATTGAAGGCGAATGACCACAACCCCGGAATCGGTAAATTTGATGGCATTGCCTGCTAAGTTGAAAACAATCTGCCGAAGCCGTGTTGGGTCCCCAAGACCCTGAGTTGGAAAATCATCAGCAATATCAAGCATCACATCCACATCGAATTTCGCCGACTGATTGGCAAGAATCATCGCAATATGTTCAACTTCCGAAGCGACATCGAACTCCAACTGCTCATAGCGCATCTCTCCGGCCTCGATCTTCGACAGATCCAAAACATCATCTAGAAGCCCGAGAAGCGTTTCAGCGCTCGCCAACAGCGTCCCCATTGATTCACGTTGAGCCGCATCCAGCGTGGTTTCTGACAAAAGATCTGCAGAGCCAATCAGTCCGTTTAATGGTGTTCGGATTTCATGACTCATACTGGCCAGGAATTCAGACTTGCTTTGACTGGCCGCCACAGCCTGCTGCCTTTCTTGTTCCAGTGTCCGAGATCGGGTGTTGGCATCTTCGATTTCGTCTGACCACTGCTGTTTTTCAAACCCTGTTTTCATTTCATCCATCGCAATGGCGGCCAAATCCTCAAGCGCTTCGATTTGCGCTTCAGTCAAACCCGTCTCCCGAGTTTCACGATCAAGGATGCAAAATGATCCCAATGCATGCCCCTCTGAATCAGTGACAGGAACGCCGGCATAAAACCGCAAATGGAAATTCCCAACCACCATCGGATTGTCATCAAATCGATCATCGAGCGTGGCATCCCGGACGATCAAGGGCGATTGATCTGCAACCACGTAATTGCAAAATGCGTGCTCGCGCGCCGTGTCGCTCCCTTCAAACCCATGATGAGAGAGAAAGAACTGTCGATCTGCATCAACCAAACTGATGGCGCACATCGGTGTGTTGAACAGTGATGCCCCAAGCTTTGTAATGCGATCAAACCGATACTGTGGCGGGCTATCGAGAATCTCGAGTTGCCGTAATGCATCGAGCCGAAATGTTTCGTTGAAGGGAACCGGAAAGCTAGTCGTCACTTGATGTAATTGATTCATTGCGCGTCTCATCGATGAATTAGACGTCAAACTGTAATAATTCATTTCTTATGATTTGGTGACAGTTTTGGTCCAAGAGGGACTCTTGACCAGAGAATATTTGACCAAGCATAAGGACTACCAGCCATGGATTGGCGATTAAATACCCAACATCTTGAACAATACGAATCGGTTTTTCGCACACGCGGTTTCCGTAAAGCCTCCCGCGAACTGTCCGTCAGCCACAACACCATCCGAAAAAATATCGAGCATCTTGAAGCACAAATTGGAAAACCCTTGTTTGCATCAAAGGGAAGCCCACTGCAGTTCACAACACTTGGCGAACAAATCGGCCAATGTCTCATGAGCGAACTGAAATTATTATCGCGGATCAACGCCGAGATCCGAGCGCTCAGCGAGTTACCAACAGGAGTCATCGTGGGCATACCGGCAATTGAGTCCACACAAGCACTGCACGCACACCTGATCCGGTTAGCAAACCGTTCGCCATGTCTGGAGATTGAACTTGCCAGCCATTGCGATCTCAACGATGTGATGTCAGGCCTGGTTCACCTTGGTATTTTCCTTGATCGACCAACAGCACAGCCGACCATTGCTCCAGATGATTGTATCGGTGGCATCCGAATCGATGTTCCACATGCGTTTTACAGTGCGCGGAATTCCTATCCAGAGCGCTTGATTGGAGGATACACCGACGAAGAGTGGGAGGTGCTCGAAAGTCTCTCATTACCCAGCTCGATAGAGGTCCCATCCAAGCAATATGGAATTCGATCGGCATACGAACGAAGCCAACTGGCATCGGCAGGCTATGGGATCGCCTGTCTACCGGTCTATGGCAAGGAGCATGACCCCACGCTTGTCGAACGAACCGATTTACCGAGAGTTTCCCTTCATAGTTTACATATTGGTATGTCGGCGTTATTCGCCAAATCAGCAGCACATCGATTGGTTCGATCGTTTCTCATCGATTTACTCACCGGGGAGCCCGAGCATTTATTCTCAGGGCAGTCGGAGTAATCACCTGATTCGGGGGGCTGGTATGGGGTGGAATCTGCGCTTCACGCTCGATCCATTGAAAGTACAGGCCCGCACGAATGAGCCCAATACTCCCCAATGCAGACGCCAATTGATGCGCTGTCTGCATATTTGACTGAAGTCCTTGGTTCTCAAAGCTCGACAGGGCCTCTGTCAGAGCCACCTGTAAATGCGTCCAAATTTCGCATTGCGCTGCTCCGTCGAGTGCAGCGAAATTCTCAGTGTACCGAGCCAGATCAAATACTCCCCACTCATCATTCATCACGAGCGCTCGAGCAGTGTTTTCAAGTGAAACCGCATCGCAGGCAATGACAGTGGTTTATACAGAAACGCCATCGCCCCTCGGGTTTCATACCGCACTCTGGTTTGATCGGACGTATCGCCTGTGAATACAGCAATCGTTGCCCGGCGTAACTGGGACCGCAACTGGTCGAGGATCTCAAAGCCGGCTACCCCATGCACATGATGGTCAACCACAATCAACCGATAACGACGACGTTTCAGTTCATCGAATGCCTCAGCTGGCGTATCAGCGATGTACACTTTAAGCCCAAGCTCATGACAACAGGTGGCGGCCAATTTGAGCGCGATCTTGTCATCATCAATCACCAGACAGTTCCGATGTCCATCCATTCTGCACTCCTTATTCAAGACAGGAGTGTTGGAGAGTTCGATGACGATTTGAAGAATGCATCCGCGCGATTGGTCAAACAACGACTGACGACCAACCGCAAATTCACCACTACGAGGTTAAGGTGACTCGATGTGTCAGTTCAACGCCTGCATCTTCAAGCATTTTTGACGCAGAGCAATACTTCTCTGCTGACAAAGCCACTGCTCGCTCGACTTTTCCGGCATCAAGGTTGTCACCTGACACCTGAAAGTGCATCGTGATTTTGGTGAACACAGCAGGAACCGCATCTGCACGTTCAGCTTCCAGCACACACTCACATGTCTTGATCGCTTGACGCTGCTTTTTCAGAATGGCGATCACATCAAAGCTCGCACAACTTCCGAGACCCATGAGGATCAACTCCATCGGGCGAGGGCCAATATTTCGACCACCATGTTCAGGTGCGCCGTCGACGACCATGGCGTGACCAGATCCACTCTCTGCAACAAATGAAACATCCTGGTGCCAGGAAACACGTGCTTTCATCGATTCACCCATTCCTTTAATCGCCGCAACTCAGACTCGAGCTCAGCCTCATGTATTTGTAACAATTGTCGTCGCGCAGCATCATGCTCGCGTCGCGTCGATGCATCAATCTGTTGGCGCGCTTCACCGAAGGGCATCGCCAAGATTGCCTGACTGATTTCATCAAACCGAGGCAACTCAAGCGTCGTCAACCAGTCGGCATGATGAGCATACAACAGAACGCGCATCCGCAACAAGCATTCTGACCGATCCACTTGATTGTCTAAATAGGAATCAATCAACACCTTGATACCCATCATCGCGTCTTGTTTTGCCTTCGACCGCTTGTTTTCAAGCGATTGTAACTGTGAGGTTAGAGACCAGGCATACCAGCTCAGACCACAAACAATGACGGCACCAAGTCCAACTAACCAAGGGATCAAGCGAGATCCTCAAACAATTGCGTCAAGGCGACACCAGGGTCTGGCTGCCGCATAAAGGCCTCTCCCACCAAAAAGCCATAAACGCCATGAGAGTGCATCAGCTGAACATCTTGAGGTTGCAAAATCCCGGATTCAGTAATCAAGAGTCTGTCGTCAGGCATTTGATCGAGCAAATCAAGGGTCACCTCAAGCTTGGTCTCAAAGGTATGCAGATTTCGATTATTGATTCCAATCAATCGATTATCCAAAGCAAGCGCCCGATGGAGTTCACGTTCATCATGGACTTCAATCAATACATCGAGACCCACAGACAGTGCTGTCTCGTGAAGTACCGCCAGTTTTGCATCATCAAGCGCAGACACAATCAACAATATGCAGTCAGCACCCAAGGCTCTTGATTCAACAATCTGATAGGGATCGATCATGAAATCTTTTCGAATCACCGGGAGCTGGCAAGCGCCCCGCGCGGCCTTGAGATCAGCATCTGATCCTTGGAAAAAATCCTGATCGGTCAGCACTGAAAGGCAAGTTGCGCCGGCTCTCTCATATTGAGTTGCATGCAGAGCCGGCTGAAAATCCGCCCGGAGCAACCCCTTCGATGGAGACGCGCGCTTAATTTCAGCAATGACCGCCGATTGTTTGGATTGAGCCTGGGTCACAAGCCGTTCAGTAAATCCCCGAACAGCATCTTGGTCTTGAATGCGTTCATACAACGCCTCAATGGCTTGGTTGTCTTGTCGGTCACTGACTTCTTGACGTTTTCTGGCAATGATTCGATCGAGAATCGTCGTCGAGCAGCTCATGGGTTAGTCACCTTTTAATTCTTGAGTTAAACGCGCTAAGGCATCCAATTTTTCCATGGCCTCACCGGATTCCATCACTTCCCAAGCCGCTTCAACACCATCTTCTAATGAATGCGCGCATCCGGCGGTATAAATGGCCGCGCCAGCATTTAACGCTACAATGTCAGACGCCGGATGATCATCAGCTGTCAGTGCCATTTGAATCAATTCAAGAGATTCAGCTGCAGTCTCGACAATAAGCTCATCACGTTCACTGATGTCCAGATCAAAATCTTGAGGCTTGATTCGATATTCCCGAATCCGCCCATCTTTGAGTTCAGCAACGCGACTGGCCGCTGAGACACTCAGCTCATCCAACCCGTCCTCGGAACGCACCACCAGCACATGCCGCGATCCCAAACGATGAAGAACTTCGGCAAGTGGTGTGAGTAATGCTTCATCAAAAACACCCAACACTTGATTGGGAGCGCTCGCTGGGTTGGTGAGCGGGCCAAGGACATTGAAAATCGTCCGCATGCCGAGCTCTTTTCTTGGACCAATCGCGTAGCGCATTGCCGAGTGATGGGCCGGAGCAAACATAAAGCCCACACCCAAGGTCTCAATACAGGTTTTCACCTGATTGGCATCAAGATCGAGACGCACGCCGGCTGCTTCTAACACGTCGGCCGATCCAGACTTTGAGGAGACCGACCGATTACCATGCTTCGCAACACGACCACCGGCGGCTGCAACAACAAAGGCAGACGCAGTCGATACATTGAAAATGTTCGCTCCATCACCACCGGTTCCGCAGGTATCCACCAGAAATTCCTGAGGAACATCGACTTTTTGTGAGAGTTCACGCATCACACTGGCGGCACCAACAATCTCGTCGATGGTTTCACCTTTCATGCGAAGGCCCATCAACAGCGCACCAATCTGCGCGTCGGTTGTCTCTCCGGTCATGATCGAGCGCATCACTGACATCATCTCTTCAGCATACAAATCCCGTCTTGCACAAACCGCTGCAATTGCTTCTTGAATCGTCATGACCACTGCCCTCCTTGAACAGCCAGGAAATTCCGCAGTAATTCATGGCCTTGTTGACTTGCGATGGATTCAGGGTGGAACTGAACACCCTCTACCGTCAATGTTTGATGTCGAATTCCCATAATCGCCTCAGGCTCATCCAATTCATCGTGGCTCCAGGCCGTGACTTCCAGACAATCTGGAACGGTGGCCGGGTCGATCACCAATGAATGATAACGGGTCTGTATCAATGGCTGGTTCAGTCCCAAAAATACACCCTGCCCATCGTGGTGGATCGGACTGGTTTTACCATGCATGACTTTCGGGGCACGAATAATTCGTCCTCCAAATGCCTGTCCAATCGCCTGGTGACCCAAACAGACCCCTAGGATTGGCACTTTTCCTGCAAAGTGCTCGATGACCTGCAAGCTAATTCCTGCCTGATCGGGATCGCACGGCCCTGGACTAATCACGACGTGATCTGGGTTCAGTTCAATCAACTCCGCCAGTGTTGCCTGATCATTTCGAATCGTGGTCACGGTCTCACCCAGCTCGCCAAAATATTGGACCAAGTTGTAGGTGAAGCTATCGTAATTGTCGATCATCAATAGCATTGTCTAGCTCCGCACCATTGGACCTTTCAGATCCTGAAATCCAGTCAAGGCAGCATTGGCTGCCCGTATCACCGCTCGGCCCTTATTCAATGTCTCCATCCACTCGGATTGAGGAACCGAATCAGCCACCAATCCGGCCCCCGCTTGAATATGCATCATGCCGCCTTTGATTACCGCAGTCCGAATAGCGATAGCTGTATCCATGTTGCCAGACCAACCTAAGTAACCAACTGCACCGCCATAAATCCCGCGACGCACCGGTTCAAATTGATTAATCAGTTCCATCGCCCGAACTTTGGGCGCCCCAGACAATGTCCCAGCCGGCAGACAGGCTTTCAGCACATCAAGCGCACTGACATCAGGACGAACACGCCCTTCGACATGACTGACGATATGCATCACATGAGAATACCGCTCGACCACCATGTGATCCGTCAATTCGACAGATCCAATTTCTGCGACTCGACCGACATCATTTCGGCCCAAATCGATCAACATCAAATGCTCTGAAATCTCTTTGGGATCAGACAACAAATCCTTCTCAAGCGCGACATCCTCTTCTTGAGTTTTCCCGCGCGGACGAGTCCCTGCAATTGGGCGAACCGACACATGCCCATCTTCGAGACGCGCTAAAATTTCTGGTGATGAGCCGACAATATGAGTGTCATCGAGGTTGAAAAAGTACATGTATGGGGACGGATTTAAGACGCGGAGCGCTCGATAGAGCGATAGCGGACTTTCAGCATAAGGAACTGAGATGCGTTGACTTAAAACAGTCTGCATCACATCTCCGGCTTGAATGTACTCCTTGACCGCTTTCACCGCCTGCTTAAAGTCTTCTTTTTCGAGGCTGTACTGATAATCCGCTTCGGTGATCGGCTCATGCTCAGTTGGGTAAAATGCCGATGGATCCAAAGCTGACGCCAAGTCATCCAACATATCGTCGAGTCGTTCCAGCGCGGATTCAAGAGCATTGGCTTCTTGAGGGTTGGCATGCGTAATCAATGTCAACATGCCCGATAGGTTGTCAAAGACAACCACATCATCGGAGCGCATCAACAGAATATCAGCGGAGCCAAGTGGATCATTTGCTGGTAGCGTTTTTGCAACTCGTGGCTCCACGTACTGAATCGTGTCATAGCCAAAGTAACCGACAAGACCACCGGTGAATTTCGGTAAATCCAACTCATCAATCACCCAAG
>QXYM01000060.1 GCA_009886945.1 Litorivicinus sp. | reverse complement strand
AACTTTTCGGCCAGGGGCGATGTCACGGTGCCCAACGATATGATCCACCGGAATGTCGTAGGTCTGGCAGAGTCTCTGGCAAACCGTCGCTAAGACCCCATACTGCGCATCGGTGAATGGCCCCTCTTCTGCGCCGATTAACTCAATACCGATACTGAAATCATTGCACCCCGATTGCCCTGCAAAACTCGACTCACCGGCATGCCAGGCTCTCTGATCAAAGGCGACTGGCTGATACATAGCGCCGTCACGACCAATCACCAAGTGCGAGGAAACACGCACAGTTTTAATCGCCTCGAAATAAGCATCCATCTCATGATTTAAGGTCCCTTGGAAGAACGCCAACACCGGCAGCGGATTGAATAATCCAGGGGGCAAAGAAATGGCATGAATCACGATCAAAGAGATCGATGAATCGGGTCTTTCGTCAAAATGTGGGCTCGGAATCCACAAAGCATCAGAAAAGCGGTGATTCTGCATAGCACAACAAGGCCTCATCTTGTTACATTACGTCCTTTCGATCGCGGATAACACAGTGACTGCATTACCACTTATCGTCGGGTTTGGCGGCATCAATGCTGCCGGCCGAAGCTCAGATCATCAAGCGTTCAGACGCCTGATCATGGACACCCTCACACCATCTGAGACAGCTCGAACCGTTAATCAGATCGGAGCACTCATCGGTCTAGGTCCTGATATCTCCATGAACGAAGCGCAAGCTCGACATGTCCTTGAGAATACACTGATCCGTCGAATTCATCCTGATTGGTTCAATCCTGACGCAGTGCCCCTCAATCGTCTTGGCCACACAAAAGAAACATCATCCATCTGGCTTGGACCACTTCAGATACCAAATCCTCTACCGGTGGGTTGGAGTGTCGGTCGCAAAGAAGGCCGCCTGACTGAGTATGTCATCGAACCTGGAGATCTGTTGAAACCCTGTACGCGAAAACTGTCTGTCCAAGCGGCCGGAATGGCGCCGACAGGATTTCGACCAGATATGTTTTATCCGTCACGTAATCACCCGCGAACGCTCCAGTTAGCCTTATTCGCCTTATCCGACTGTTGGCTTAGCTCCGGGCTTCAGTGGCATCACATCAAACATCACATTGCACCCAACCAAGTCGCTGTCTTTGCCGGATCATCCATCGGGCAGATGGATGAATCAGGTTTTGGTGGGATGCTGAAAAGTGCATTGCTCGGCAAACGAACCACTTCAAAGCAACTGCCACTTGGTTATCCGCAAATGCCAGCCGATTTCAGTAATGCGTACGTCCTTGGGAGTCTTGGGCGCTCGGGAGCGAGTATGGGGGCATGCGCGAGCTTCCTCTACAACCTCCACAATGCAGTCGATGGCATTCAGGAAGGACGCTATAAAGTGGCGATCGTCGGTGGTGCTGACTGTCCAATCACACCAGAAGTCATCGAAGGCTTTCGTGCGATGGGTGCCCTCGCTGAAGACCAAGGTCTTCGGGAGCTCGATGGACTCGGTGACACCGACACCCCGAATTACCGACGTACCAGCCGGCCGTTTGGTCTCAACTGCGGTTTCACCATGGGTGAATCCAGTCAATATGTCATTTTGATGGATGACCAGTTGGCTCTGGAGTTAGGCGCAACCATTTATGGGTCAGTGCCGACAGTGGCGAGCCACGCCGATGGAGGCAAACGCAGCATTTCAGCTCCAGGTGCAGGGAACTATCTCACTCTCGCTCAAGCAGCCGCCAGTATTCGTGATTTACTCGGTCAAGATGTGCTCGCTCATGAAACCCTGGTGCAAGCGCATGGCACTAGCACACCGCAAAATCGGGTGACTGAGTCCGATGTTCTCTCACGCGTGGCGCAAACTTTTGGCATTGATCAGTGGATGGTCAGTGCCGTCAAGAGTCAACTTGGTCACTCGCAAGGAACCGCCGGAGGTGATCAGTTGGCGGTCAGCCTCGGTGCTTTTGCATCACAAATTGCGCCCGGCATCCAAACAACCGAGACATTAGCTCCTGATGTCATTCAACAGGGACTCGATTTTGTCTTACAGTCTCGCGAGCAAACCCTCTCGGCTGCGCTCATTAATGCCAAAGGCTTTGGCGGTAATAACGCAACCGCTGCTGTGTTATCCCCCGAGGCAACTGCAACACTGCTTCAGTCACGCCATGGTCCGATCCAGATCGCAGGCTCAGACGAAGTCCGAGCACGGCAGGAAAGATATCGTCATGAGATAGACAGGGGCACCATCGAGATCCTCTACCATTATGGCGAGAACATCGTCGACGGATCTGATTTAGAAATGACCGCCACCTCAGTCTCGGTCCCCGGGTTTGGCCATAGCATGCCGCTCGACCAAGCAAAAACAAAATACTCAGATTTGATCAAATCGTAATTGCAGTCCAAACACCAGGGCGTCTTCTCGCCCTGTGGCTGTCGGATAATAATGCCGCCGTCGCCCCACCTCATTAAACCCGTGGTTGACATACATCTGAATGGCTGCCGGATTCGACTCACGGACTTCCAAGAACATCTGACGTGCACCCTGTCCTCTTGCATCTTCGATCAAATGATCGAGCATTTGGCTTCCCAATCCATTCCCTTGCAGGCTTGGCTCCACAGACACGTTTAAAATATGTGCTTCATCGAGCGTAATTGAGAGAAACGCCTGACACACATGGACTGTCTCACCAGCGCGCGTGCCGAGCCAAATTCGGTATGGAACTGTGGTGCATCCGCCAATAATGGCTCTCGACCAAGGAAACTCATAGGCACGAGCCTCTAGTGCACAGACTGCGTCGAGATCCCACTCTTGCATCAGTCGAAACGTCAGAGTGTCAGGCACGTCGGGACTCTTGAATGACATGCCAAGCGTGGCGTTTTCGATCCGCAGAAACAGCAAGCTCATCGAGCGTCGGGAGAATCAGAGCATCAGCAAAAATCGACGAGAGATCCAACTGCGACACTGCCAAGACAATGGTCGGATCTTGTGCTGTCGTTTCTGCCCATCGTCGATGCAACCAAGCATCCAAGGCTTCGATCGCAGCCGACTCGCTTTGATCTTGAATCCCAGCGATTGGCCAATGAAAATATTGCCAATCACTCTCTTGAGACATCGGTGACAACGCACGCATCAAATCTGAGCACAGGCCTGTCAGACGCCCTTCGAGTAAGCCACCTGCCCACTCGGGAAGTTCACACGCCAGTAGTGTGTCATCTGAAACTGCACTGACCAAGGTCAATCGAATCGGCTGTGCATCAACAGTCGCTACGCTCTCAACTGACTCAGAAGGCAAGGTGGAGTCAATCTGAGGATTTGATTCGGGAGCCTTAGGATCAATCGGATCGTTATCCACTCCTGACTCAGAGACCAACGGCTTGACCAGTTCAGAAGCCATCTGAGGCATTGGGGAGCTCACCTCGGGTGTCCGGTGATCATCAGTCGTAGCATCAGGCTGACGATCACGCAACACCACCACCGGGATACCCATCGCATCCAGAATCTTTCGCGACTCCTGTGGTGGCAAGCCTTGCATCAAATTCCTTCAGATTTTTGCGGGTGCTGCTTATCCAGAGGCTTTTCGATTAAGTTAAGCGCATGCAGATAGGCTTTTGCTGATGCCACAATAATGTCTGTATCTGCACCTAACCCATTGACGATGCGTCCAGATTTCTCAAGCCGCACAGTGACTTCACCCTGTGAATCAGTTCCTGTCGTGATGGCATTGACTGAGTACAACTGCAGATCACTGCCTGAATTTGCAACCGACTCAATGGCTTTGTAAACGGCATCAACTGGACCGTCACCCTGGGCGGATACATCCACTTCAGTGCCATCAACACGCAAAGTCAAATGCGCTGTTGGCGCAACACCCAGTTTCGATGTGACTGATAGATCCGACAGTCCATACCGAGCACTTTCTGCTTCCATTTTTTTTGCATTCATCAACGCCTGAAGATCTTCATCGAAAATCTCATGCTTACGATCGGCCAGATCTTTAAAGCGCGCAAAAGCATCATTTAAGGCCTGATCATCGGCAAGAGTAATGCCTAATTCATCCAGCCTCGATTTAAAGGCCGCACGACCTGAGTGTTTCCCCAGAACCATTTTATTGGTATTCCAACCGACGTCTTCAGCCCGCATAATTTCATAGGTCTCGCGGTGTTTTAAGACACCATCCTGATGAATGCCAGACTCATGCGCGAAAGCAT
>QXYM01000006.1:1759-10246 GCA_009886945.1 Litorivicinus sp. | reverse complement strand
TTGGTCAGTGATCGATAACTCGAGGCAATAAATGACAGGATCGCTTCAGGTTCTGGATAGGCGTACACCGTATTGAGTTTGGCGAGGATATGACCAATTTGATTGATCAGTACGATCTCTGTCGAACGCCGACCAATATGAATCCCGATGGACTGTGCGCCGTCGGGGTTTAGATCAAACGGAACTGAGGGTTGGCCCACGCGTCCACGCTCTGGTTCACCTCGCACCAGCAATCCATCGGCTTCAAGGTCGCGAACAATATGGGTCACTGTCTGTGGTGTGAGGCCAATTAATCGTGCGAGCTCAGCCTTGGGTAATGCACCCTTGAGACGAATTGTTTGTAACACCAGTCGCTCGTTGTATTGACGGACGGCAACTTGGTTTGATCCTCGGGACTGTGTGGCTCGAGACTGCACTAGATGTAACTCGCGTTGTCATGCACACCCTGATCTAAGCCAGTGATCATTGAGACGATCTCGTTGGGCTCAGTTTCTGAAG
This sequence comes from Litorivicinus sp., assembly GCA_009886945.1. GTDB lineage: Bacteria > Pseudomonadota > Gammaproteobacteria > Pseudomonadales > Litorivicinaceae > HIMB30. Next base: position 9,748 of record QXYM01000006.1, on the reverse strand, counting down.
TTTTTCGGTGACCGACAATCCGTCCTTGCCTGAAGACCCAAATCCGATCCACCAGGTTGAAGACCTGTCGCAGATTGTGCGAGATGATGATCACAGGAATTCCTTGCTCTTTCAGGCCGCGGATAATGTTCTCAACACGGGTTGTTTCTTGGATGCCAAGTGCTGCGGTGGGCTCATCCATGATGATGAGCTTCTTACCCCATCCGGCAGCTCGTGCAATGGCAACACACTGTCGCTGACCGCCCGACATCCCAGCTAAGGATTCAGAGAGATCAGGGATTTTCACTCCCGTTTTCTCTAACAGCGCAGCCGCATGATCGCGCATCGACCCCGCCTTCATCCATGCAAAGGGTCCGAGTGGAATTGACAGTGGAAGCCCTGGAATTTTGATTGCATCAAAGGCATCCTCGCGCCCGAGAAAAATGTTTGCAGGAACATCCAAATGATCGGCGAGAGCAAGATTTTGGTAAACCGTCTCGATCCCTGCTTCGCGGGCATCCAGCGGAGAGGCGAACTTCACGTCATCGCCGTAAAACACCGTGCGACCGCCGGTCGGCTGTTCAACGCCTGTGATATTTCTCACAAATGTTGATTTGCCTGCGCCATTGTCACCAACCACAGCCACATGTTCGCCGGCCTCTAGGAAAAAATCCGCATCGTTGAGCGCGTGGACGCCCCCGTAATGCTTGGTTAACCCCTGTGTTTCGAGAATGTAGTTCATGAGCGCTCTCTATTGTGATGACGTTTTTGCAATCTACCTGTTGATAATAATTAAATCAAATGAATTTATTTATTGACAGCGGTTTGGCATTTTTGCGACAGTAGGCTCAACCGCCACGCTCGCGGGAAAAATAATCATGAATAAACAGAGGATAACTCGATGAAATCATTCGTAAAAATGATCGCAGCTGGCGCAGTCGCCGCCTCGGTCTCTTTGACAGCTCTGGCAGGCGGTCATAGCAAAATCACCGTGGGTTACATCACGAAATCAGCAACCAATGCAGGTTGGATCATGATCAACAACGGCGCGTCCGATGCCGCTAAAGAGGTTGGCGCCAAGCTGATTACCGTCGGCCCCGCGTTCCAAGGCGATCTCTCATCGCAGCTAGAAGTCTTTGAAAACCTAACGTCTCAGGGTGTCAGTGCGATTGCCGTCGCTCCTGTGGATTCATCTGGTATTGCACCTGCCGTCAAGGCTGCGATGGATGCAGGGATTCCTGTGGTGGCTGTTGATACTGGTGTCTCTGGCGCTGAGGTCACCTCTTTTGTTGCGACAGACAACGAAGCGGTCGCGGAAATTCAAGGTCAAGAAGCAGCCAAGCTGATTCAAGACGGTGACAAAATTATCTATGTCACAGGGAACCAGGCGCAGTCCACCGGTCAAGAACGTCGCGATGGATTTATGAAAGGCTTTAAGCAGTCTCGTCCGAATTCAGAAATCTTGATCGTTCCAACTGAGTGGGATTCGAACCAAGCACAGGCAGGCGTTGAAGCACTGGTCAATAAGCACTCGGATGTCAAAATGATCGTCAATGCGTGGGATGGTGGCACCATGGGTGCGAAAGCTGCGCTTGAGAATCTTGGTTATGGCGCAGGTGACGTGAAGCTTGTTGGTTTTGATGGCGCGACTGATGCCATCGTCGCGATGGACGAAGGCTGGGTGCATGTCGACACAGCACAGATGCTTTACAAAATGGGCTATGAGGGTGTGAAGGCAGCGGTTGCTGCAGCGAAGGGCGAAACCGTCGCTAAGCGTATCGACACCGGAACCTTCCTCGTGACTCCAGAAACATCAGCGGAATACAAAAAGCTGATTGGTATGTAAACCAAATGCCCCAGAGATTCCTCTGGGGCATTTTCCATTGAACTGATTGAATTCCTCAGGGGTGTGTTGTGGATAGCAGAACCTTTTATGACTGGTTTGCGCAAACGCTGGCAGGCTACTTTAAAAAAGATTGGTCTGGCGCCTTATTGGCAGTGGTGATCCTTGCGGTCGCGATTGAGCTGGTCACTGATGGACGTTCATTTTTCCACCCATCCAATCTGATGACGATCTTGAATAATTCGGCAGCCCTAGGGGTGATTGCAGGCGGGATGACGCTTGTCATTCTCACTGCCGGAATTGATTTGTCGGTCGGATCAGTCATGGGCATGACTGCGGCATTGACAGGATATGTAGCCTCCTATTGGGGATTTCCTCCAGTTTTGGCCGTGCTCTTCGGCATTGGCCTCGGTCTATCGATCGGTCTGATCCATGGGACCTTGGTTGCCAGATTTGGGATGCCAGCCTTTATTGTCACCTTGGCGGGTCTGTCGATTTGGCGTGGCACTGGCCATTTGACGACCGGTGCTCAAGCCACACCGAAGCTCGACTCGTTGTTTGATTTTTTTGGCCGATACAACCCCTTGTCACCACTGCGCGACGGGTACAAAGAGGCAACTCTCCCTGAGTTTTTGATGCCCCTTGGTCGATGGATCGATGCTAATTGGCTCGAATATTTCCGAACCTTCCAGATGAGTCTGGTGATCTTTATTGTCTTTTTTATCGTGCTTGGTCTGATCGTGAAACACACCAAGCTCGGTCGATACACCTATGCGATTGGTTCGAATGAGCAAGGATCACGTCAGGCGGGAATCAATGTTCGTCTGTATAAGACACTCGCCTACGTGATCTGCTCATTCACAGCAGCCTTTGGCGCTCTCATGTTCCTCGGTCGAGCGCCCTATGCCAAAAGCGACTACGGTCAGATGTGGGAGTTGGATGCCATTGCCGCCGTCGTCATTGGTGGCACCTCGCTATTTGGTGGGCGCGGCTCAATTTTGGGAACGTTTTTGGGTGTGATTCTCTTAAAGCTCATCAATAACGGTCTGACGCTTGCGCAACTCAATACGTTTTGGCAAATGATCGTCCTTGGCATGATCATTTTGCTGGCTGTCGGTATTGATATCGTGCGGCAAAATGCCTCGCCAGAGCGCATCAAGCAAGTCCTGTTTGCGATCGGCGCGGCGACACTCCTGTTTGCAGCCATGCATCCTGCCTCCAGTTATTTTGGAAGCTTAATCGCGCTACACGAGCATCAGAGCATGCAGGCGATTCTAGATGCCGGTGGTCAGCTCGCACCCAATCAAATGACCCGGTTACTGGACAGTGAGGCGTTGATCGCGGTCCAAGCGGTGGTGAGTTCACAAGCCCTGTTGGCTTGGGGGCTATTAATTGCAACGATTGCCGGCTTTGTCATGGTCGGCTCGCCGAGCCGAGTGCGTGCGTTAGTTCTTGGTGGTGTGATTGTGGCGGCGGCGATTGGTTTGATGCTCCAAGGTCTGCCTGGCTTCCCGGTATTGATGCTCGGTCTGGTGACCGTTCTTGGGTCACTGATGACCGATGACCTCTTTCAGCGCGCCAAAGCTGCACATTAAGGTGTGACCTATGCTGATTGGAATTGATTCACGCTTGGGTCCTGATTTGCTGCATGTCCTCGCGTCCATGGGGCATGGCGATACCTTGGCCATTGTTGATGGCAATTACCCCGCTGAGCGTGATGCCAAGCGCCTCGTGCGTATGAACGGGCACACGGTGTCATCCGTTCTTGAGGCTGTGTTAACGGTATTTCCGATCGAGACAGACCAAGTCACCGGCTGGGTGCCTGAGACTGAACGCGACATCCACCTCGATCTGATGAAGCAAGTGCGTGCATTGGGTGGAGAGATTGTGCGACCGAAAGACTCGGAATTTTATCAATCGGTCAAGCAGGCCTTTGCCATCGTTGCCACCACAGATTCTCTACTGTTTAACAATATTGTGATTACCAAAGGGGCGAGAGGCGTCTGACGTTGACGATTCGGTGGAGGGCTCGTCTGTTTGCAGCACCCAATCGGCAGCTAGCGCATGATCGAGGATCCGTTTGGCATTGGGGATATCGTTCAGATGGGCTTTTTGATGGGCTTCTTGGTCACTGAATCCAAAGGATAGCCATCGATCGATCAAGCGTTGTTCAATGACACTCAAATCTGCGGTCAAGAAGACCGAGATATCCCAGTAGGACTGCAACTCGCGCCAGCCGGTCTCATCCAATAATAAGTAATTACCTTCAACCACCAAGATGTCATGGTGATCTGGAATCCATTGCGCGCAATTAATCGACCGTTCAGTGGCTCGATCGAAGTCTGGAACGTAGATCGCGGATCGCGTTTTTAAACGATTGAGCAGGGCTACGAATCCATCCAGATCAAAGGTTTCCGGCGCCCCTTTGCGATCGATCAGATCCAGGTCTTTGAGGATCTGATTATCCAGATGAAATCCATCCATCGATACGCGTGAGCAATTCGGGAGTGCTTGTGCCAGTTGTCGAGCTAAGGTGGTCTTGCCGACCGCAGGAACACCTGCGATTGCGACGAGCAGACGTTCTGACGGAGCAGCGGATCGAGTGTGAATGTGCTCAATCAACGCCTTGAGTCGATCGTTCAATGGAGCACCTTAGGAAAGTCTGAGTTCATCGTTGCGATGCTATCAAGATTTGAGGAAGTGTGCGTTGAGATCGACACCATCCGATCAAAATGATCAACTTTGTTACCTTTAGTAATACTTTTTTGAGACAAAATCTCTTTTAGTGCGATGCACAATGCAAAATAGTATCAATAAGAGCAAGAAAGACGCTATTCTTCGTGATCTCGGATCGATTTAATGACGACATCCACTTGGTGGATAGACAAACATAACAAGGAGTCTACAAATGATTCGTAAAACGTCTTTGGGTGTTGCACTTGCAGTCTCACTCGCTACGTCAACCGCAGCTCTTGCAGAAACAATCACAATCGCCACTGTGAATAACGGCGACATGATTCGGATGCAGGGCTATACCGATCAATTCACACAGCAAACGGGTATTAACGTTGAGTGGGTCACTCTGGAAGAGAACGTCCTCCGCCAGCGTGTCACAACCGACATCACAACCAAAGGTGGTGCGTTCGATATCATGACCATCGGCATGTACGAAACGCCAATCTGGGGTGCGAATGGATGGTTGGTTCCGCTGCATAAAAACGTGAACTTCAACACCAATAACTTGTCAGCAGCCTATGACGTTGATGATCTTCTGCCAGCCATGCGCGGTGGCTTGAGCCATGAGGGCACGCTTTATGCGGCGCCATTCTATGGTGAGAGCTCAATGATCATGTACCGCACTGATCTGATGGCAAAGGCCGGTATGTCAATGCCAGCCGCGCCAACATGGGAATTCATCGCGAAAGCGGCGGCAGCCATGACAGATCGTTCAAACGACATCAATGGTGTCTGTTTGCGCGGTAAAGCGGGTTGGGGTGAAGGTGGTGCGTTCATTACTGCCATGTCCAACTCCTTCGGTGCACGTTGGTTCGATATGGACTGGAATGCGCAGTTCGACACCAAGCCATGGGCTGACACTCTGAACTTCTTCAAGAATATGATGGATGCTTCAGGTCCTAAAGGCTACGCAACCAATGGCTTCAATGAAAACCTGTCATTGTTCCAGCAAGGCAAGTGTGGCATGTGGATCGACGCGACTGTCGCTGCGTCTTTCGTAACCAATCCAAAAGACTCAACAGTGGCTGACAAGGTAGGTTTCGCACTGGCTCCAGACACTGGTCTTGGCAAGCGTTCCAACTGGCTTTGGGCATGGGCTCTTGCCATCCCAGCAGGAACTCAGAAGGAAAAAGCAGCACTTCAGTTCATCGAGTGGGCGACTTCGAAAGATTACATCGAGCTCGTTGCCGCGAACGAAGGCTGGGCTAACGTTCCTCCAGGAGCACGTGTGTCCTTGTATGAAAACGACAACTACAAGAAAGTGCCTTTCGCACAGATGACCTTGGATTCGATCCTGTCAGCAGATCCAAATAACTCAACCGTCGAACCAAGCCCTTATGTGGGGATTCAGTTCGCGGCGATTCCTGAGTTTGCTGGAATTGCGACACAAGTCAGCCAAGAGTTTTCAGCAGCCTACGCAGGACAGCAGTCTGTTGAAGAAGCGCTTGCTAAAGCACAAGACATCACTAACGAAGCGATGGAAGGTAGGCTAGACTTCCAGCAAAGTTTCAGACAAAGGGATTCCGTTGTGGCGACTCAACACTCTCGATCTGCAGCCCGATTGATGATGGCACCAGCTGTCATGTTGCTCCTCGGTTGGATGCTCGTTCCCCTCATCATGACCCTCATGTTCTCTTTCAAGAAATATCTGCCACTGCGCGGTGGAGATTTGGGTTGGGTAGGTTTTGATAATTACATCCGATTCGTGTCATCGAGCTCATTTTGGCCGAGTGTGATGACCACACTGATCATCGTTGGTGGTGTTCTCCTCATTACTTTGGTCCTTGGCACATTACTGGCGCTATTGCTCGATCAACCGATGTGGGGTCAAGGTGTGGTTCGGATCCTTGTGATCGCTCCCTTTTTCGTGATGCCGACGGTCTCGGCATTGGTGTGGAAAAATATGTTTATGGATGCGAACTACGGTTTGCTGTCCTATCTCTGGGAATTTTTTGGGGCTGAGCCGATTCAATGGATGTCTCAGGCCTCTCTGACCTCAATCATTACGATTGTCAGCTGGCAATGGTTGCCCTTTGCGACCCTGATCCTTCTCACCGCCATTCAGTCGCTGGATCATGAGCAACTTGAGGCCTCAGAAATGGATGGGGCAACGACGTTAAAGCGCTTTTGGTACATCGTGTTGCCTCACTTAAGTCGGGCCATCACCGTGGTGTTGTTGATTCAAACAATCTTCTTACTGTCGATCTTTGCAGAAATCTTTGTCACCACAGCCGGTGCGTTTGGATCGAAAACTCTCACCTATCTCATTTTCCAACGCGTTTTGGAAAGCCAAAACGTGGGACTCGGCTCAGCCGGGGGTGTTTACGCCATCATTCTGGCCAATATCGTCGCGATCTTCCTGATGCGGATCGTCGGCCAAAACCTCGATAAATAGGAGCAGTTGATGGCACGTGCGGTTTCTTTCAATCGGAAAACAATCAACACAGCTCTCGCTTGGGCGATCGGTTTATTGATCTTCTTTCCAATTCTCTGGACGATTTTGACAAGCTTTAAGACCGAAGGTCAGGCGATCGCTGATCCGCCCATCTTTTTGATGTTCGACTGGACGCTTGAGAACTACGCGATTGTTCAAGAGCGCTCGGACTATCTGAAGTTCCTGACCAACTCGGTGATTATCGCCGGCGGATCGACCTTGCTCGGTATCTTGGTTGCCGTCCCTGCGGCGTGGTCGATGGCTTTTGTGCCCTCGAAGCGGACCAAAGACATTTTATTGTGGATGCTATCAACCAAAATGCTTCCAGCGGTTGGTGTCCTCTACCCCATCTATCTGATTTTCATTGAATTTGGGTTGTTGGATACGAAAATCGGTCTCGTGGTGGTGTTGATGCTCATGAACCTGCCGATCATCGTTTGGATGCTTTACACCTACTTCAAAGAAATTCCGTCAGAAATCCTCGAAGCAGCGCGTATGGATGGTGCGTCGCTGCGCTCGGAGATTCTTTATGTACTGACCCCAATGGCGATTCCCGGTATTGCATCAACCATCTTGTTGAATTTCATCCTTGCCTGGAATGAAGCCTTTTGGACACTCAATCTGACAGCGGCCAAGGCAGCACCTTTAACCGCATTCATCGCCAGTTATTCAAGCCCAGAGGGCCTTTTTTACGCAAAACTCAGTGCAGCATCAACGATGGCGATCGCGCCAATTTTGATTCTCGGTTGGTTCAGTCAGAAGCAGCTGGTCCGAGGACTCACGTTCGGCGCTGTCAAATAAGGAAAATACATGGGACGCATTGTTTTAGACCAAGTCACCAAGAAATTCGAGCATGTCGAAGTCATTCCGCCGCTCGATCTGACGATTGAAGAGGGTGAGTTTACGGTATTTGTTGGCCCTTCAGGATGCGGTAAGTCAACCCTTCTCCGATTAATCGCGGGATTAGAAGACGTCACGAGCGGAAGTATTGGCATTG
>QXYM01000006.1:0-1749 GCA_009886945.1 Litorivicinus sp. | reverse complement strand
GTCGAGAAACCACGAGCCTGCCGCCGGCGCAACGGGGATTGGCTATGGTGTTTCAGTCCTACGCGTTGTATCCACACATGTCAGTTCGGAAGAATATCGCTTTCCCGTTAAAGATGGCCAAAATGGATCAGGCGGAGATTGATCGACGGGTGACCACGGCCGCTGATGTGTTAAATCTCACCGATTATTTGGATCGCAGGCCTGGACAATTGTCGGGTGGTCAACGTCAGCGCGTTGCGATCGGCCGAGCGATTGTCCGCGAGCCTTCCGCCTTTCTCTTCGATGAGCCCTTGTCGAATCTCGACGCAGCACTTCGCGTCGGTATGCGTCTTGAAATTAGTGAACTGCACAAGCGACTCAAGACCACCATGATCTACGTGACACATGACCAGGTCGAAGCCATGACGATGGCTGACAAGATTGTGGTGTTACAGGCCGGTGTCATCGAGCAGGTCGGAAGCCCTCTGGAGTTGTATCGAACGCCGTGCAATCGCTTTGTCGCGGGCTTCATTGGGTCACCCAAAATGAACTTTATTGAAGGCGATGAAGCAGCCAAACAGGGCGCACATGCCATTGGTGTGCGGCCAGAACACATTCAGGTATCGGCCACCGAAGGTGCCTGGAAAGGAGTCATCAGTGTGTCTGAACATTTAGGATCGGATACCTTTTTCCATGTGCACGACACAGGCCTTGCCGAGACCATCACTGTGCGAGTTGATGGCGAAGTATCCTTCGATCACGGTGACACTGTATATCTGACGCCGCGTGATGACATGATTCATCGATTCGACGCGAAGGGGTTGAGGATATGAACGATATCCGCGGCAAGCAGGTGCTCATCACCGGTGCAGCGCGAGGCATCGGATACGCCTTTGCCCGCGCCTTCGTGGATGAAGGAGCATCTGTGATGATTGCGGATCGAGATATCGAGCGGGCAGAAACGGCTGCTCAGTCGCTCGGTGAACGCTGTGCTGCAGTGTTGATGGACGTCTCGGATCAATCAAGTATTGAGCAAGCCGTGCAGACAACGATCGACCGGTTCGGTCGGATCGATGTGCTGATCAATAACGCTGCGATTTTTACTGCGGCGCCGATTGTGGAGATTGAACGCGCGGATTTTGAGCGGTGTTTTACTATCAACGTCGCAGGCACGCTCTTCACGCTGCAAGCTGTGGCAAAACACATGATTGAACGTGGTGGTGGCGGCAAGATCATCAATATGGCGAGCCAAGCAGGCCGGCGCGGTGAATCTTTAGTGGGAGTGTATTGCGCCTCTAAAGCCGCGGTGATCAGTTTGACGCAATCGGCTGGCTTGAATCTGATTCCTCATGGAATCAATGTCAATGCCATCGCGCCTGGAGTGGTGGATGGTGAGCATTGGGATGGAGTCGATGCGTTTTTTGCTCGATACGAAGGCAAAAAGCCGGGTCAAAAAAAGAAAGAAGTGGGTGAGGCAGTTCCCTTTGGACGCATGGGAACCGCGGAAGATTTAATCGGGATGGCCTTATTTCTGGCCTCGAATGCCTCGGACTATGTGGTTGCACAGACCTACAATGTCGATGGCGGAAACTGGATGAGCTGACCATGTCGATTGCAACGGTTCCTCAGTTTGAAGTGGTCCCACCTGAGTTCGGAAGTATCCGTTACTTAGAGCACGGATGGCCTTGCGATTTGATTCGTTGGCATACGCATGAAGAATATGAATTGCACCTCATGGTTGCATCGACTGGGAAAGTGTTTGTTGGGGAT
>QXYM01000059.1 GCA_009886945.1 Litorivicinus sp. | reverse complement strand
GCCGTACCAAGGCCTCAACAGCCTGTTCGGGACACCATCCCCTTGATGCCTTTACGGATGACTCAAACTGGGTCCTGTTTGATCTCAGTGAAACCAAAAAGCACCCAATGATCTCACCAAGAGAATGACCAGACCCGGGCCTTATTGACATTGATCAGGAATTCAAACGGTGTCAGTGGTCAGAACGATTCATCCTCATCGACAATCCGTACGTAGCTACTCAGGCTATCTTTTTTACAATCAGGAGGCAGATCTGATGGATCAAACAAACGTCATCACATGGATTGGATTAGTCATCGGAATGATCGGAGCCATCTCACCCGCCATATTTGGCTTACTCGCCATTTTTTGACTGCGCGCTTTCAGGACACTTTCAACGGCGACTCCAATAACCAGTTGATTGATCTCCCCCACTGACGCGGATCTGTGACGATAGGCTGGCACCAAAAACACAAATGCCCCGATCAACGGGGCATTTGCAGGCTTGCATTCTCGATTCAGTTAGAACCGGACGCCTAATAACAATCGAGCGATCAACCCTTTGCGGCCGACTTCATGACTCGATAACGTTTTTTTCCAACGTTTTTCGTTGATTTCTTGCTTGGCAATGCGCTCTAGTGAGCTCATCACACCTCGACCGACACCTACTGGAATCATGTTTTACCTCCATTTGCTCGGTATATGGAGATACTATAGACGCAATAAATGCACAGCGCAACTTTTGCACCACAAATTTTTGATTGTTTTTCAATTAGATCGCAGAGCTATGCGCATTATTTGCTACATCATACGCATCAAAACATTGCGCAATCATTCGTGTCAGTGGACGCCCATCTCTGCGAATCTCCAAACGGTCGGCACTCAATTCAACCCATTCATGGAAACGCTCTCGTACATCATCAATCAGCTCATGGATTGTCGCCAAAGACTGGTCCGGAAACTCCAGTGCGAGACTTGTCAAATCAAGCGAAAAGTCGCACAACAACATTTCAATTGCACGGGCCCGAAGCGCATCATCCCCTGAGAACACATGACCCCGAGTCGTGGCGAAAACTCCGTTGTCAATGCGCTCATAATAACCACCTATCTTTGGATCGTTTTGTGCATAGCCACCAGAAAATTTCGAAATCGATGAGGCGCCCAGTCCAATCAAGGTTGGCGCACAATCATCCGTATATCCCTGAAAGTTACGCCGCAAGCGTCCGGTATTCGCTGCAATCGCAAGGCCATCCGTTGGCTTTGCAAAATGGTCAATCCCAATCGCCTCATAGCCACCACCATGAAAAATCACTTTAGCCCGCTCAGACATCAAAAATCGAGCTCGAGTCGGAGGAAGTGCCTCTTGTGGAATCATCGTTTGACGTTTTGCCATCCAGGGAACATGTGCATAGCCATACAGTGCGACTCGATCTGGATTCAAGCCCATCAATTGCTCAATGGATCGCTCAAGACTCTCTTCAGTCTGATAGGGTAAACCATACAAAATATCAGCATTCAGACTGGTAACACCGCGTATCCGACACTTTGCAATACAAGCTTCGGTTACCTCGAAAGATTGCTCCCGACCAATCGCCTGTTGGATCTTTGGATCGAAATCCTGAACACCGATAGAAACACGGTTCATTCCATGATTCACCAACACGTCTAAACGTTCACAATCGATTTCGTTCGGATCGATTTCAACAGAAAACTCACGTTCTTTCTGCAGCTCAAAATTTTCACCAATCGCGCTCAATAAAGAATCAAGCTGTTGGGGAACCAAGAGCGTCGGGGTGCCGCCCCCCAAATGAATACGACCGACTTGAACTCCCTCCGGCAGATATTGAGCGACGAGACGCATCTCTTGTTGGAGCGCCGATAGATAGCGTTGTAGACGACTGTCGTCACCGAGACCTTGTGTCCGACACGCGCAAAACCAGCATAAGCGCCGACAAAATGGGATATGAAAATACAGCGAGATCGATGTCGCAGGATCCAATGCTGATAACCAATCAGACATGACATCTGCTTGCATGGCATTCGAAAAATGTGTGGCCGTGGGATAACTGGTATACCGTGGCACATTGAGATCAAAGAGACCCGAAGATTCCAATCGAGAGAGGTTCATCATCAATCAAGCATGCAAAATATCTCCTGTCTGCGCATTGAGCTGCATCAAGAGACGATTGATCAGAAACCTTATAGTGCGCATAAATTGCGCCCAATTGTCATGAAACCTTCACGAAATCAGATTGATAACCCCTGATAATACGGGCGCGAATTAAAGGACTCGACGTAATCATATGAAACCAAGCGAATTCAAAGCCTGGAGAAAAGACTGCAAGTTGACTCAGGAGCAGGCAGCCAAAAAACTGGGTTTAAAAAAACGCACGATTCAATACTATGAAAAAGGCAAACGCGACGGGAAAGAATTTAAGATCCCAAAGACCACTGAGCTAGCGTGTTACGCTGTGTCAGTCGGGATTGAACACTACTTCGGACCGGTCTCTCTCAATACCGAAGATTGATCACCTCACAGCCGAATCACATTCACTAATTGCTTCGGCTTCACGCCCAGCCATCGACGAACCAAAGTGCCGACCTCACGCTGAAGTTCGTTTCTCAGCGCATCGTCAGACTGCAGTGTTCGTGAATTCAATTCAGACAACAACTCTTCCACCGCATATTGAAGATCACTCTGCAAAGATTCGGGATCTATCTCACCGGCTGGGACGCCCACAAATTGGATTTGAGGCTCAGTCACTAACCGGGCCTTTTGATCGAGCACCACAGTTAATGTCATCAAACCACCGTCTGCGAGCGCTCGACGCTCAGTGAGCGCACGGTGATTCAGCGGGACCAAACTCGAGCCCGACAATCCCAAGCGGCCAGTAGCGACCTTTGCAATCATGGTGGCTCCAGACGCGGCTAGGTGCAATACGTCACCATTCACCACTCGAGCAGAGCCAATGCCTAATTCTGATGCTAATTCAGCATGTGCCGCCATATGTCGCTCCTCCCCATGTACCGGAATCACATGCTTGGGTCGCAATGCCCGATACATCCATCGAAGTTCATCTCGACAAGGATGACCTGACACATGAATCGGTGCTTCCTTTTCAGTCACGACATGGACTTTCTTCTGCGATAGCAAATCGTAAAGGCGATCGAGCTTTTTCTCGTTACCAGGAATCACCTTTGATGAGAAAACAACGGTATCGTCAGGTTCAAGCAATAGGTCTTGATGTTCACCTTTTGCCAAGCGCGCCATGGCTGCTCGCGGTTCACCCTGAGACCCCGTCGCTAAAATCAATTGTTCCGACCGCGGCAAATAATCCAGATCTTCGGTTGGAACTAATTCCGGAAAATTTTTCAAATATCCCGTCGATTTCGCGGTTTGTAGATAATTAAACAGGCTCCGCCCTAAGACAGTCACTCGCCGCCCTGTTTCATGTGCGACATCACCAAGACTCGCCAACCGCGCGGTGTTGGATGAAAAACAGGTCACAGCAACCCGATTGGGCTGTTTTGCAATGACTTCGAGTAACGCCTTATGGCATTCCGCTTCCGAACCTGACCAGCCTTCCACCGTCGCATTCGTGGAATCGCCAACCACAAATTCGACACCAGATTCGCCAAGCGCAAGTAGCCGCCGATCATCGTAATGATCGCCTTGAAGTGGATGGGGATCGAGCTTCCAGTCTCCCGTATGAAAAACACATCGCCCCGCCGTTTGAATAACTAACGCATTCGGCTCTGGAATTGAATGCGTCAACGTCACCCACTCCAGATCAAAACATCCAAGTTGCAAGTGTGATCCAGGGAGCACTTCGTGCAGGGGAACTTGGTCGAGCAAGCCTGCCTCGCCCAATTTACGCCTCGCCACTGATGCGGTAAATGGCGTGCAATACACAGGCGCTTTCAGCTGGTTCCACAAATAATGAAGCGCACCCACATGATCTTCGTGCGCATGAGTGATCACAATTCCAACAATTTGCTCACGCACCGAGCGTAACGCTGAGACATCGGGGCAGATCACATCAATCCCAGGCGGCGTGGAATCGTCACCAAAGGTGATCCCGACGTCCACCAGCAAAAATTGACCATCACACTGATACACATTGAGATTCATCCCGATCTCGCCAGAACCTCCGAGCGGAACGAAATATAACTCTCCATCAACAAATGGAACTTGAGAAAGATTGGAAACCGGCTTCACAATACTGTATATATATCCAGTCAAAGATTAGAGGCAAACCACATGGTAACGATCTTACTGCCGCAAACCAAACACTCATCTCCGCTATTGGCGAGCATGAACGATGGACTGATGATGGAGCCATTCCAGAACATTACAATCGTCGGCTGGGTGTCTTGTGGTCATCCAATAGATATGTTTACGCAACAAGAAACAATCGATGTCCCTTCGAGATTGGTGCGAAAAAACACCTACGCACTGCGCGTTCGCGGAGACTCGATGAAGGATGCGAACATTCTCGATGGCGATGTCGTGGTCATCGAACAGTCTCAAATGGCTGAAAATGGTGAAAAAGTCGTGGTGCGAATCAATCAGCATGAAGTCACACTGAAGACCTTGAGACTTGATCAAGACGGCGTCAAATTGATTCCAGCGAACAGTACGATGAGTCCCATTATACTGAATAACGCAGACGTCGAGGTCCTCGGTATTGTCAGAGGCGTCATCCGAGACCGCGTTTAATCAGACAACAAATCTAAATAATCGACGGTCACAGGCTTCCCATCACCTCGATCAGACAAGCGGTCGACAATCGCTGTTGCTTGCGACAGATCATGCTCGACTGTGTAAAACGACGGACTCGCAAGACACCGTAAGCCGGCGCCACGCGCTGCTAAAACACCAGCTCTAGCATCTTCAATGGCAATCGCTTCCTCTGGTTTTAACCCCAGTTTCGCCAGGGCCACTTCATACACCTGAGGACTCGGCTTTTTCTCAGGCACCGTCACTCCTCCGACGATAGCCTCGAATTGACTGAGTTTCAAAGCGCCGCCAACAGCTTGATCCAAGGCTTCAACATTCGCTTCAGTCGTTGTGGTGGCAATCGCCAATCGAATCGAACGCGATAGACACTCATCAATTAACCGCTCAACACCAGGACGGAGTTCAACGCTTTGGGGCAATAATTCGGCATAACGGGTGGTTTTCAACCGATGCAAGGACGCGATGTCTTCATCACTGATCCCAGTAATACCCTCTGAGCGGGTGAAGTGCCGGATCCGCTCCTTACCGCCGGTGACTTTTAACAACTCACGATAGAGTTCCGGTGACCAATACCAACCCAAACCGGATTGCTCAAAAACCACATTAAAGGCCTCGCGATGCACTTCTTCGGTCTCGGCAAGCGTTCCATCAACATCGAAGATTACGGCTTTCAACATCGTCAAGCTGCCAGTTGTTCAAGCGCTGTAAATAAGTGATCGAAGCTATCGATCACCACATCGGCACCCAACAGCTCGGGCGCTGTATTGGTGTATCCACCGCGAACCAGGATGCAAGGCATGTGTGCATTCCGAGCGGCTTTCACATCGGCAATCGAATCTCCGATCAGAACTGCGCGACGATCCCCAGTTCCGATTCGCTCAGCACACAACAGCAACGGTTCTGGATCGGGCTTCAGCGCCCGTCCAGGCATGGCCCCGACAAAGTCCGTAAAAAATGGTCTCAACTGCAATTCAGTCAAAATGGTCTCTGCAACAGGCTCTGATTTGTTGGTGCAAACGCCCATAGCAAAGGCTGCTCCTTTTGCAGTAATCAAGGTTTCCCGAACGGCAATCATGGGTTTGGTTTTGACTGCAGGAGCCGACATGTACCGTTTTTTAAAGGCGTCATAAAACACCTCGAGGATCTCTGCAGGACCACCGGTTGCTTCCAGTGCGCGTTCACAGAGTTTGGGCATTCCGTCACCGATAAATGCCTGAGTCTCTTCCATGGAAATACGCCTTAGGCCATGACTTGATAACACGGTGTTCACAGCAGCCTGTAAATCAGGGGCCGAATCAATCAACGTACCATCGAGGTCAAACACCAATGAAAATTCAGTCGCTAGATCACGATAATTGGTCATCACAAGTCCTTCACTGAATCTCGAATTGCTTGCATGTTCTGTCGATAAGAGTCAACTGTCCCACCTTTAAAGACTGCTGAGCCAGCAACCAACGCAGTGGCACCAGCTTTCACGACAGCCGGCGCTGTGTCCGGAGTAATCCCGCCATCCACCTCAATATCGACATCTCGACCACCCAACATGTCTCGAATGCGTGCAATCTTCTCGATCACCGTTGGAATAAACGATTGCCCACCAAAACCCGGATTCACACTCATCACAAGAACCAAATCCAGCCGATCTAAGACGTATCGAAGACAGTCTTCAGACGTATGCGGATTCAACGAAACTCCGGCCCGACAGCCAAGTTCTCGAATTTGGGCCAGCGTCCGGTCCAAATGATCACAGACCTCCGCATGGACTGTGATGATGTCTGCACCGGCTTTTTGATAAGTCTCTAACAATCGATCTGGATTACTCACCATCAAATGTGCATCAAAGGGCTTTGCACTCGCTTCACGGACCGATTGGATGATCGGTGGACCAAAGGTGAGATTCGGCACGAAATGGCCATCCATCACATCCAAATGAATCCAGTCACAACCGGCTTGATCAACCGCTCGAATCTCATCGGCAAGCTTCCCGAAATCAGAAGCCAGCACCGATGGTGCTATTTTGATATCAGCCATGTTCATTCCTTGTGTTAGGGGTCTAGAGCTTACCGGAAGCATACATAGCTGCCATCTCGCTCAAACCAATCGGTTTGATTTTCGACGCATTTCCGGCGCAACCAAAGCGCTCAAATCGATCAGCAACGAGCGCTTCCATCGCATCCATTGCCGGAATTAAAAATTTCCTTGGGTCGAACTCAGCCAAGTTTTCGCTGGCCACTCGCCGAAAAGCGGCGGTCATTGCCAAACGACAGTCTGTATCAATGTTGACCTTGCGCACTCCACAACGGATCCCCCGCTCGATTTCTTCGACCGGGACGCCATAGGTTTGCGGAATGTCTCCGCCAAATTCATTGAAAAGCTCCTGCAATTCCTGAGGAACAGAACTGGAACCATGCATCACCAAGTGTGTGTTCGGCAGTTTCTTGTTGATCGCTTCGACCACGTGCATGGCGAGGATTTCACCGTCAGGCTTTCTTGAGAACTTATAAGCACCATGACTGGTTCCCATAGCGATGGCTAAGGCGTCGACCCCTGTTTGACGGACAAAGTCGACGGCTTGATCAGGATCGGTCAGTAACTCATCTTCAGACAATTTGCCTTCAAATCCATGTCCGTCCTCTTTTTCACCTTCGCCAGTTTCCAGCGACCCCAACACTCCAAGCTCACCCTCAACTGACGCCCCAACGGCATGAGCCATGTCAGTGACCCGTTTGGTGATGTCGACATTGTAGTCATAAGACGCTGGCGTCTTTGCATCCGCTTCAAGTGATCCATCCATCATCACAGAGGTGAACCCGTGTTGAATCGCAGTCAGGCAGGTTGCTTCATTGTTACCGTGGTCTTGATGTAAAACGACCGGAATATCGGGAAACATTTCAGCCAGAGCGGTGACCATCGCTCGTAACATTGGATCCCCAGCGTAGGTGCGGGCACCGCGAGAGGCTTGTAAAATCACCGGCGCATCGAGCTTAGCGGCAGCCTTCATAATCGCCAAACCCTGCTCCATGTTGTTGATGTTAAACGCAGGAACGCCATAGCCTCGCTCTGCTGCGTGATCCAGTAATTGCCTTAGTGAAATCAGTGCCATTGTTGTCTCTCCCTGCTTATGCTCGTTCGATGAGACGATGTGCTGTCTCACAAATTCTTTCTTTGGTGATACCGAAGTGTTGATACAGCTCTGGAGCAGGGCCTGATGCTCCAAAATCATGCATACCAATAAACACGTCTTGTGTTCTCAAGTATCGATCCCAACCAAATCCAATCAACGCCTCAATGGCAATGCGAGGTGCCGATCCAAGGACTGACTGACGGTATTGATCAGACTGCTGATCAAATAATTCCCAACAAGGCATCGACACAACGGCCACATTGTATCCTTGGTCTTTCAGGACATCAGCCGCATCGAGGGCGATCGCCACTTCTGAACCTGTCGCCATCACAGTGATGTCACGAGCACCACGAACATTACGCAAGATGTAACCACCTTTCTGCGTCAAGTTTTCGTTGGTTCGTTCGGTCCGAACAGTCGGCAATCCTTGCCGTGACAAAGCCATGACCGACGGTGTCTCCGATGACTCAAGCGCTATTTCCCAAGCCTCAGCCGTTTCCACTGCATCACAAGGCCGATACACATTCATATTCGGCGTCGCCCTGAGCATCGCCAGATGCTCAATCGGTTGATGGGTCGGTCCGTCTTCGCCAAGACCGATAGAGTCGTGGGTCAACACATAAATGACTCGTTGCTTCATCAGCGCTGATAAGCGCATCGAACCGCGCATGTAATCACTAAAGACGAGGAAAGTTCCTCCGTAAGGGATCATCCCACCATGTAGCGCCATCCCGTTCATCACGGCACCCATCGCATGTTCACGAATCCCGTAATGGACATAATTGCCACGATAATTTCCCGGTGTGATGGAACGCATCTGTGACGTTTTGGTGAGATTTGATCCTGTTAAATCAGCAGATCCACCGACCATTGTTGGAACCGCAGCATTGATCACCTCCAGTGCCATTTGTGATGCTTGTCGGCTCGCAACCTTCGGTAATTCCGCTTTCAATTGCTTTTTATATCGGCGCATCCGAGTCGCCAGCGCTTTGGGCAGTTCACCAGACATGGCCCGCTCAAAGCGTGATTTCTTGACACTTGAATCCAGACGAGACTGCCAGTGAGTCCGCATGTCGAGTCCTCGTGTCGCAATCTCTTGCCACAGTGACCGAATGTCTGAAGGAATTTCAAAGGGTGGGTGATCCCACCCCAACGCTGTTCGTGTGGCTTGAATTTCGTCATCACCCAAGGGTGCACCATGGGTTTTGTGGCTACCAGCCAGTGTTGGCGCTCCAAAACCGATCACTGTCTTACAGGC
The DNA here is from genome assembly GCA_009886945.1 of Litorivicinus sp. Taxonomy (GTDB): domain Bacteria; phylum Pseudomonadota; class Gammaproteobacteria; order Pseudomonadales; family Litorivicinaceae; genus HIMB30. Next base: position 3,698 of record QXYM01000059.1, on the reverse strand, counting down.
GATTAATGAGGGTTTTCTGGACTTTTTAGCCACATCAATCGCGGCGCTCACGGCGTCACTATCATGACCATCAACCCGAGTCACCTGCCATCCCGCAGCCTTGAAACGGGCCAGTTGGTTTGTCGATGTCGCAATGTCAGTGTTGCCATCAATGGAGATGTCATTGTCATCCCACAGCACAATCAGACGACCCAACTTCAAATGGCCCGCCATATCGATCGCTTCATGGCTAATACCTTCCATCAAACAGCCATCGCCGGCAATCACGTAGGTGTAGTGATCAACCAGGGCACGACCAAATTGGGACGCTAAACGTCGCTCGGCGAGCGCCATGCCAACAGCAGTAGTAATCCCTTGCCCTAACGGGCCTGTGGTGGTCTCGATGCCATCTGCATGCCCGTACTCTGGATGTCCTGCCGTTCGAGCACCCAGTTGCCTGAACTGCTTCAGTTGCACGGCATCCATATCTTTGTAGCCAAGTAGGTGGTTCAAGGCATAGTGCAGCATCGAACCGTGGCCTGCCGATAAAATAAATCGATCTCGATCTGGCCATGTTGGGCACGTTGGATCGACATGGATGTGATCTGCGAAAAGCGCGACCGCGGCATCAGCCATCCCCATCGGCATCCCGGGATGCCCTGAGTTAGCGGCCTGAACACCGTCCATTGCAAGGAAACGAATCGCGTCAGCCATCCGTTGACGTTGAGAGCGTTGCATCATGGTTCTCCTTAACCTCGTAGGCGACGCGATTCAGAGGCAAGCTTCCAAATCATTGGTGTCAGAATTAATTGCAGAGCCAATGCCATTTTCCCGCCGGGAATCACAATGGAATTGGGACGTGACATAAAGCTGTCGTGGATCATCGACAAGAGGTAAGGGAAATCAATGCCGCGAGGATTCGCAAACCGAATGACGACCATCGACTCGTCCGCTGTTGGAATCCATCGAGCGATAAAGGGATTTGAGGTGTCAACGATTGGCACCCGCTGGAAGTTGATATCGGTAATCGCAAACTGTGGACAAATGTAGTGCACATAATCGTGCATCCGTCTGAGAATCGTGTCGGTCACCGCCTCCGTCGAATAGCCCCGCTTTGCTTTGTCTCGGTGCAATTTCTGAATCCATTCCAGGTTAATGACAGGCACAACACCGACTTTAAGATCGGCATACTGTGCGATATTGACCTTGTCTGTCGTCACAGCACCATGCAAGCCTTCATAGAATAATAAGTCGGTATCGTCGTCGAACGATCGCCAGTCAGTGAAGGTTCCGGGAGGACAACCCCATTGCTCCGCTTCCTCGTCGTCATGGACATAGGTCCGGGTCCGTCCATTGCCTGTTTCACCATAGGTTTTAAACACTTCTTCCAGCAATTCAAATTCGTTCGCTTCCGCACCAAAGTGTGAAAAATGATTCGCGGGATTGCCCTGAGCTTCGGCCATCCGTTTTTTCATTTCAGCGCGATCAAACCGATGAAAGGCATCCCCCTCGATGAACGCCGCAGAGACTTTCTCTCGGAAAAAGATTTGCGCGAAGGTGTCGCGAACGGTACTCGTGCCCGCTCCTGAGGAGCCAGTAATTGAGATAATGGGATGTTTCTGTGACATAGCGATGCCTCCGTTTATGAGCGGAATAAGTTGCGATGTGAAAAGAGTGGAGATTGGTCAAGACCCTGACGTGTCTCAGCCTCATAACTTCCGACCCAACGAACTTCTGTTTTCGAACCGAAAATCAACGCTGTTCGCTCATGAATTTCTGTTGGTGTTTTCTCCAAAATTCGAGTGACTCCATCGGTTGCCGCGCCACCGGCTTGCTCAACCAAAAATGCCACGGGGTTTGCTTCATAAATCAAACGCAACCGACCATTGTCGTATTTCGGCCGACGATCACCGGGGTACAGAAAAACGCCTCCACGATTAAAAATGCGACCCGCGTCCGCAACCAACGAGCCAATCCATCGCATATTAAAGTTCCGTTCACGCGGACCTTCATCGCCCAGCAATAAATCGCTAATGTAGCGCTGGATTGGCGTAAACCATTGACGGGCATTGGAGGCATTAATGGCGTATTCGGAGGTTTCTTCAGCGATCTCAATCCGTTCTTCGATCAACATAAAGAGTCCAGATGTTGGATCCATTCGATACAGGTCTGTGCCTTCACCAAGAGTCAAATACAGGGTGGTCTGTGGGCCATACACGAAAAACGCTGCTGCTAATTGTTGATCACCAGATTGCATGGCCGATTGCTGCAAATCGCCACCGGGATTGGGAAGTACTGAAATGATGGTGCCGATGGACACATTCACATCAATATTTGAGGAACCATCCAAAGGATCGATTGCGATGACGAGCGGTGCGTGCTCATCAAGAATCACCGCGTGATCCTGTTCTTCACTGCAGTAGGCGGCGACCACGCCGGACTGCTTCGCCGCGTCCAAAAACGCATCGTCAGCCATCACATCCAATGCTTTTTGCGCATCGCCATCGGCGTTTTGGTCTCCAATGGTGCTGCCTAAATCGCCGCCAGCTGCGATAATTCGACTGACTTCCTTAGCCTTGGCCGCGAGTGCGGTAAACAGTTCCATTAATGCGGCTCGCTGTGGCTGCTCCGCTTTCAGTAACTGTAATCGTTCATCGAGTGCGATCATATGTATATTCCATTTAGTTATATTGTTATTCCTTAATCAAATTCTGTTGTACAGACACTAATTACCTAGTACAAACAATAAAAACTGAATTGAATATTTAGGAATTCCAAATAATGAGGTTGAAGAATGTCACTCTAGTACAACTCAGGACCTTTTTGTCACTTGTTCGAAACGAAAGTTTTACAAAAGCAGGTCAAGATCTCGCGGTTTCACCAGCCACTGTGACGTCACAAATCAAACAGCTTGAAGATGCCTTAGAAACACGCCTGTTATTTCGCACCACACGGTCGGTCAAGCTAACAGATGCTGGCGCTGTCCTCGCACGACAGGCAACCAAGATCTTGCATTTAATCGAAGCCATCCCCGAACGGCTCGGAGCGGTTGCAAACCTCGAGCGTGGGGAGGTCTCTGTTGGCATCATCGGTACTGCAGGCTATGTGATGCCAAAAGTCCTCGCGAGCTATCAACGCGAGCATCCGGGGATCCACCTAGACTTAATGATGGGCAATCGCAACACCATTTGGGATGCCATTCTTGAGGGAAATATTGATATTGGTATTATGGGAACACCACCTGAGGACACCAATATCCAAAGTGAAGTGATTGGCACACATCGCCTGATCTTCGTGGCACATCCCAATCACCCCTTGTGCCAACTCGATCGAGAACTGACTCCTAAAGAACTCATCAAACATCAACTGATTGCGCGCGAGGTCGGATCGGGCACACGATTGGCGATGGCCGCGTATTTTGGCGCGCTGTTTCACCAAGCCACCCGCCCCCCAATTGTTCTGGATACCAACGAAGGCATCAAACAGTCGATTTTGGCGGGAATGGGGATTTCGTTATTATCAGATGCGACCTGCGAACTCGAACTGAACCATGGCCTGTTAAAGACCCTGCCGGTCGAGGGTACTCCGCTCGATCGTCAGTGGTATGCAGTTCGACTAGCCAACCTCGAACGCAATCCAGCTGAGCAAAGCCTGTTACGATTTCTAGCGATGCAAGCCGAGCGCTAGGCCTCTTCGCGGTATTGGTGGTGCACGAGAGT
>QXYM01000058.1 GCA_009886945.1 Litorivicinus sp. | reverse complement strand
TGACGTTGTGGCTCGTTCCATGATGACCGAGATCCTTGAAGGACGCGGTTGCGGTGAGCAGGGTGATCACGTGTTCCTGAAACTTGATCATTTGGGTAAAGAGATCCTGCATTCACGGTTACCTGGCATTACTGAGCTCTCCAAGACCTTCGCGCACGTGGATCCAGTGAATGCGCCGATCCCAGTCGTTCCAACATGTCACTACATGATGGGTGGTATTCCGACCAATGTGAATGGTCAAGCAATCACCCAGGTGAATGGTAAAGATCAAATTATCCCTGGCTTGTATGCCTGTGGTGAAGCCGCCTGTGTCTCTGTGCATGGCGCGAATCGCTTGGGTGGTAACTCATTACTTGATCTTGTGGTCTTTGGTCGCGCGGCAGGGATCTTTATTGAAGAGCAGTTGCAGCAGGGTATTGAGTACAATCAGGCATCTGAAGAGGACGTTGACCGTGCCATGGGTCGTTTGAATCAATTAGATTCAAACGATAACGGCGAAGATACGGCGCAATTGAAGAAAGAACTGCAAAGCTGTATGCAGAACTACTTCGGAGTGTTCCGTGATGGCGAGTACATGAAGAAAGGTCGTGAAGAGCTGGATGCGATGCGTGACCGAGTGGCGAATATCGCCATTTCTGACAAGTCCAAAGCATTTAACACGGCTCGAATGGAAGCGCTCGAACTTCAGAATTTGTTTGAGGTGGCCGAAGCGACTGCCATTGCAGCCGATGAGCGCACCGAAAGTCGCGGCGCACACTCGCGTGGCGATTATCCAGAGCGAGATGATAAGAATTGGTTGTGTCACTCGCTGTATCATCCTGAAACCAAGAAATTGACCAAGCGTGACGTCAACTTCAAACCGAAGACTGTCGAGACGTTTGAGCCAAAAGTGCGTACGTATTAAGGGGTATTGAAATGTTAGTCAGTGTTTATCGCTATAACCCTGAAACGGACCGTGAGCCCTACATGCAAGACGTTGAAGTCTCTCTTCCTGAAGGAAAGGATTTGATGGTTTTGGATGTGCTCAATCTGATCAAGGAGAAAGATCAGTCATTGTCATATCGTCGCTCATGCCGCGAAGGGGTTTGCGGGTCGGATGGTGTGAATATGAATGGCAAGAATGGGTTGGCCTGTATTACACCGGTCTCGGAAGTTGCGACCAGTGGAAAATTGGTCGTTCGGCCATTGCCTGGGCTTCCAGTGATCCGTGATCTGGTGGTCGATATGGGTGTGTTTTACAAGCAATATCAGAGAATTAAGCCGTATTTGCAGAATTCGACTCCGGCCGGTGGGCGTGAGCGTCTGCAGTCACCTGAAGATCGGGCGAAGCTTGACGGGTTATATGAATGCATTCTCTGCGCGTGCTGCTCGACCAGTTGTCCTTCGTTTTGGTGGAACCCCGAAAAGTTTGTTGGGCCATCAGGTCTCCTGCAAGCCTATCGGTTCCTTGCCGACACGCGTGATGAAGCCACTGAAGAACGATTGGCTGATTTGGATGACCCCTTCAGCGTCTTCCGTTGTCGTGGAATCATGAACTGCGTTTCGGTGTGTCCGAAAGGCTTGAATCCAACCAAGGCGATCGGTCACATCCGAGATATGTTGTTGTCACGGGCAACCTAAGTCTAGGTTGGCTTGTGTGCGCGAGACGCGCACAATAGCGGCACTTTCTGTAACCCAGGAAGTGCCGTTTTAACACGCTCAGTCACAATCCTCTGAGTATGTTGATTTGGAAGGTCATAATGATGATGACCGAGGCTTACGCCGAAATGGAAAAGAATGGCCCTAAGGTCACGCCAAGACGACGTTGAGACGAGCTTCGGTGTAGAGGAGTACATCAATGTCTGAAGGCTCAATGGAGCAAAGCCTGAAGTCCTCGCATCTTGCGGGTGGCAATCTTTATTATCTCGACGAACTTTACGAGCAATACTTATCCAATCCCAACAGCGTTCCTAACGAGTGGCGGCAATACTTTGACTCTCTGCCCCGCGTGGAAGGAGCGATCGCCGGTGACGTGCCGCATTCGACCATCCAGGAACAGTTTTTACTCCTAGGCAAGGACCGGAATCGCGCGGTATCTGCTGGGAGCGGTTCAGTGTCATCGGATTTCGATCGGAAACAGGTTCAGGTACAGCGGCTCATTAACGCCTATCGGATTCGTGGGCATCAGCGAGCAACTTTGGATCCACTCGGTTTGATGGAGCGCGCGCATGTTCCAGATTTGGAACTCGGGTTTCATGATCTATCAGCGGCTGATTTGGATACCGTCTTCCAGATTGGGATGCAGAATTTCAGCATGCCTGAAGGTCAGCTGTCCGACATTATTAGCGCCTTAGAGAAAACCTATTGTGGATCAGTCGGCGCTGAGTACATGCATATCGTCGATACAGAAGAGCGCCTGTGGTTACAAAATCGCTTAGAAGGTGTGATGGGTAAGCCTGAGTTTCCGACGGAAATCAAAACTCACCTTCTAGAGCGACTCACAGCAGCCGAAGGCCTGGAGAAGTATTTACAGTCCCGGTACCCAGGAACGAAGCGTTTCGGCCTTGAAGGTGGTGAGTCCTTGGTGCCTTGCGTTGATGAACTGATCCAGCGTGCTGGATCACATGGTGCCAAGGAAGTCGTGATCGGGATGGCACATCGCGGTCGTCTCAATCTGTTGGTCAATACGCTGGGTAAAAATCCTCAAGACTTGTTTGATGAATTTGACGGTAAAGCAACCTTCGATCATCACGGTGATGTCAAATATCATCAAGGGTTTAGTTCGAATATTGCGACGCCAGGCGGCGAAGTCCACCTCGCAATGGCATTTAATCCGTCACATCTCGAGATCGTATCTCCAGTTGTCGAGGGTAGCGTGCGAGCGCGCCAAGATCGGCGGAGTGATCCGTCGGGTGACCGAGTCGTTCCGATTTCCATTCACGGCGATGCGGCTTTCGCTGGGCAAGGTGTCGTGATGGAGACATTCCAGATGTCTCAGACACGGGCGTATAAGACTGGCGGGACGATACACGTTGTCGTGAA
>QXYM01000057.1 GCA_009886945.1 Litorivicinus sp. | reverse complement strand
TTATGGATGTCGGGTCACGACTACGACCATTTCTGAAGAGCAGTACGAGCATGCGGTCCGCTTGGTCAAAGAGCGCAACCTTGAGGATCGAGTTACCGTCCTGAAACAAGATTATCGGGACCTGACTGGCCAATATGACAAATTGGTCTCTATTGAGATGATCGAGGCGGTTGGCCACCACTACCTGGATACTTACGTCAACACTTTGTCAGAGCGCCTCAAACCCAATGGGTTGGCGCTGATTCAGGCCATTACCATTGTCGAGCAACGCTATCAGATCGCAGTCACCAGCGTTGATTTCATCAAGCGCTATATCTTTCCAGGCGGGTTTATTCCATCGATTGGTAGCATTATGCAATCCATTGGCCGAGCCTCTGATCTACGGCTCTTACACTTGGAAGATTTTGCCAGCCACTACGCACGGACCCTGGCGGCTTGGCGACATCGATTTAATCAGGAAAAAGAACGCATTTTGGAGCTTGGCTACGATGAGCGTTTTTGTCGGATGTGGGAATTCTATTTAGCGTATTGCGAAGGCGGATTTCATGAACGCCAACTCGGGCTTGCGCAATTGATTCTAGCGAAACCAAAAGCCCGACAAGAAACACCTGTGGTTCAACTCAGGCTCGCCTGATGGGCAAAGTCATCCGGAATCTTGGCGTCTTCCAGGCGCTTTGGTTTCTGGTCGTCATCGGTGGCGACGCCTTTGCTGTCTTTGCCTTTGGTTGGGCGTTATACCACTGGGTGAGTTATTCAGACACCAGAGAGCGCCTGCTTCTGCCGATTTATGCCGCCATTGGGCTCATCTTCGATGGCGCGCTCACAGCAGTTGGCGTATTGACGTTTTCAAGCAACACCACACTGCTACCGATCTGGCTGATCGCACTTTGGAGTATTTTCCCGACGACGCTCAACCACGGACTGAAGTGGTGCTGGTCAGGACCTTTCTGGGTATTGATTGCGAGCGCACTTGGAGCGGCCTTAACCTACGTCGGTGGTGCACGGCTTGGAGATTTAAGCTTCCCATACGGAGATCTCACCACCACCATCATCTTAACGATCAGTTGGGCCGCCTACTTCACACTGATTCGTTATCTGTCTTCGGCGAAATCTTAAATAAGAAGTGTGGCGCTCTTCGATCGAAATCAAGATCGATGCTGGCGCGGGTTAAATCCTTGACGATACATCGTTCAGAGACCGACTCATCGAGAGTAAAGCCTTTAAAATTATTTGAAAAATACATCAGGCCATTAGGCGCAAGCCACTGAAGACAGGCGTCAATTAAAGCGCTGTGATCACGCTGAATATCAAGCGTTTGTTCAGTGCTTTTTGTGTTTGAAAACGTCGGCGGATCCAAAATAATCAAGTCAAATTGCGGCTCTGGGTTCTCAGTCAGCCATTCCAGGACGTTAGCCCGGATAAATTGGTAATGCTTCGGGTTTAGGCCATTGATTTCAAAATGACGATGCGCCCAGGTGAGATAGGTCTTTGACATATCGATACTGGTCACTGAGCGCGCCAGTCCTTTGGCCGCAGCGACACTTAACGCTCCGGTATAACAGAACAAATTCAACACCCTCAAGCCACGACAGGATTCCAGCAACCAACGTCTGAGTGGGCGGTGGTCCAAAAACAGGCCGACGTCGGTATAGGTGGTTAAATTCACTTCGAAGTGCATGCCGTTTTCATCAACTGCAACGCAGAGAGGCTCAGCATTTCGTTCGTATTGTGAGTTCCCGGATTGTCGAAACCGTTCTTTATAAACCACATGTTTCAACGCAATCCCCAAATGCTTCGGAACCCACTGACGAATCAACTGACGTCGATCGTTCGCGCGTTTCGGATCCACAGTCTTTGGTGGGCGGTATTCTTGAATATGCAGATAGTCTGCGTATTGATCGATGACCACATTGTATTCAGGCAGGTCTGAATCGTAGAGACGAAAACAGTTGGTTTCATTCTTTTTCAGAAGCTTTGATCTCAACCTTAAATTCTTTGTTAATCGATTGAGTAAGGGCCAAATTTCCTCTGGGGGTTCGGAAGCGTCGTGTTCTTGAGTCATGACCGGATTCAAGCCAAGAGCAAACTTCCCAATGTTCAAACGCATTCCGCCGGCTTGCATCTCCCACTTTTTATCCGATCGAAGGCCAACCGCCTGAATCCATTCCTTCTCTGACGTAATGAGTCCCAAATGCGCATGGCTAAATGCTTTACACCGCTCACCGAGAATTCGATACAGTTCGGCCAAATCCTCATGTCGACTCAGTCTTGTGCCGTAAGGGGGGTTAGCTAAGATCCAGACGTGGTCAGCCTCGCTCAATGCGAAGTTCTCAGGCGTTAAATCGTCGATAGCGGCGACATCAACCGTGATCCACTGACTCAGCCCTGCTCGCTCAATATTTGCTCGCGCACGCTCAACAGCGTCCGAATTAATATCGAACCCGAAAAATCGCGTTGACGGCTCCTGTTCCTTTAGACGCTCATTCGCGACTAATTCCGTCCATGAGATCTTCTCGAGTCCAGTCCATCGAGATAACTGGCTCGAGGCCCGAAATCGTTGTGGTGCAATCTGGCTTAACCGCATACAGGCTTCGATCAGAATGGTTCCGGATCCGCAGCAAGGATCGATCACAACAGTGGGCTTTGGCTGATCAATTTTGAGTCGCGACAACATCACTTGAGCCAGCGTTTCGCGAAGCGGAGCTTCCCCTCCCTCGGTGCGATAACCCCGCTGATTCAACGGTGATCGATTTAAATTCACACCAATATCGACCTGCCCGCGACCAAACCGAACAGCCAATCGAACGGATGGCTCCTCGGTTTCGTAGTCAGGGCGCGGCCGATTCGCAACAGATGCTTGATCACGGATCGCATCCATCACCAGTTGACCGGCAAAACGCGAATCTTTCACCCAAGCCACTTTACCGGTGATATCAACGCGGATACTCGCACCAGGATAGAGTGTTTGATTCCAATCAATGGTGCGCAATAAATCACGGAATTGGTCGGCTGAAGTGGCTTCGCCTCGTTGTAAAATCCACACAACCCGATCGCCGACGCGTGTAGTTAACAGCGCTCGGTAGGCGTCGTTAAGAGTACCTTCGGCGGTCACCCATCCGAGCTGACGGCCACGGACATCGAGCCCCAGCGCCTTGACCTCATCGGCGACCAGATCATCGGTGGCCAGAAGAGTTCCAATCGCGAAAATACCTGTGCTATGTTTGGAGTCGTGATTCATGAGAAATCACAAGTGACAACCGTGGAAATACAATCGGTTTTGAGAACCGATTTCAAGGAGATCACATTCGATGAAAACAATAAAACGCAGCTTAACTGACCGTTTCTACAATCGCGGCTATCGTGCTGGAATCGGCGGCAAATCTCGTGAGATCTGCCCGACGGTATCTGGCCTTGGTCGAGACGCCTGGCTTTCGGGTTGGCGGGATGGTCGAGCCGCATCTTGGGATGGCCTAACCGGCGTATCCGGGATTCACTGCGATCCACAGATTGCTTCATAGAGCTCCACATGTGCCGCACCCTCATAAGGGGTGCGGTTGAAGCACACCTGATCATCGAGTCACCCGTATCGCGTCTTTCACGAGCTGCGGCCCTCGATAAATTAACCCAGTATAGATCTGAACAAGAGACGCCCCCAGTTCTAGCCGGCGTTGAGCATCATCCCCAGACATCACTCCTCCAACAGAGATCACAGGTAAGGCTCCTTCCAAAGCTGCCACGGCAACCCGTAAGCAATGCTCTGATTGCATCGACAAAGGCGCGCCAGACAAGCCGCCAACCTCCGCTTGGTGTCGACCGCTCAATCCCTCTCGCCGAATGGTTGTATTCGTCAAAATCACACCATCTGCCGCTGAGCGCTTTAAGGCTTCCAAGACTTTTTGTAAATCGTGATCAAGAAAATCAGGTGCCAGTTTGACAAACACGGGAAGCGGCTGCTGCCGGCGGTTTTGTAAACCTGCTCGTGCCTCAAGAACCGGCGCCACCACATCTAAAATTTTATCGGCATCCGCCAAGTCTCGTAAGCCTGGAGTATTCGGACTCGACACATTAATGGTGATGTAATCAGAAACAGCTGCTGCCTTCTGAAGACAGTGCACATAGTCTTCATGTGCCGTTTCATTCGGCGTGTTCTTATTTTTTCCAATATTCACGCCAATAATGCCCGCATAAGGGTGGTTCGTCAGGCGTGCGACCAGTGCGTCAATCCCATCGTTATTAAAGCCAAAGCGATTAATCAACCCACGATCACGCTCGAGACGAAAAACCCGTGGCTTCGGGTTACCCGGTTGCGCTCGTGGAGTGACAGTGCCCACTTCAATGTGTCCAAAGCCAAGACGCGAAAATCCGGAGACAGCGACGGCGTTTTTATCAAGCCCTGCAGCCAAGCCGATCGGATTGGCAAATCGTAGCCCTGCCACTTCACACGAGCGTCCCTGAATTGGTGTTGACGCCCCCAAACACTGACCCATGAATTGGAGTGAATGGATCGTCAGATCATGAGCGGCTTCGGGATCAATCCGAAATAATGCAGGCTTCAATAGTGAATACACGACGGCTCCCTAGTCGGTCGGCGGCTATCTTAGCGGACCTCGGGTCTCAGGGCCATGAAATCGGCCTAGACAAGCTCCGTCTGGTGATCATCGAGGTGAAAACTGTCCTTGGAGACCAGTGGCCAGTAGGTCCGCAAACGAGGATCCTCAAGAACCCCTTGACCCGTCACCAGAACGCCTGAACTCACCTTCGGATAGATCTGGTCGGCCAACTTAATTTGGCTCGCTGATAATCGCCGCACAATGTGACGCCGATTGAGATCATTTGGATGCTTGATACCGGCTGCACCCAGTAATTCGGCGACCGCTTCAAGGGTGTGTTGATGGAAATTGGACACCCGTTCTGCTCTCGAGGGGATGTCTAAGGCTCTGTATCGGCTGGGATCCATGGTTGTAATGCCGGTTGGGCAATGACCAGAGCCACAATCTTTGGCTTGAATACATCCCAGCGCAAACATAAAGGGTCGAGCCATATTGCACCAGTCAGCACCGAGAGCACAGAGACGCGTGATGTCATAGGCGCTGACAATTTTCGCAGCCGCACCCACCTTAACCTGGTGCCGCAAGCCTGCTCCGCGCAGCGTATTATCGACAAATACGACTGCATCACGCAGCGGTGAACCAACATGATCAGAAAACTCAGTCGGTGCTGCACCAGTTCCACCCTCTGAACCATCGACCGTCACAAAATCCAGGCGGATGTCCGTCTCAACCATGGCTTTGACCAGCGATACAAATTCCCAAGGATGGCCGATACAGAGTTTAATCCCAACAGGCTTGCCCCCAGACAGATGTTTCAGACGCTGACTGAACTCGAGTAATTCAACGGGTGTTCGGAACTCGGAGTGACTCGGCGGCGATTCGCACGTCTGCCCGACAGGAATCCCGCGCGTTCTGGCAATCTCTTCTGTCACTTTGGGAGCAGGAAGGATTCCTCCATGACCGGGCTTTGCACCCTGGCTGAGTTTGATCTCAATCATTTTCACTTGATCGCTCGTGGCTTTCGCCTGGAAAAGGTCTGGATCGAACCGCCCATCGGATGTGCGGCAACCAAAGTACCCGGTCGAGATCTGCCAAATGAGATCACCACCGCCACGTTCATGATAGATCGACAATGACCCCTCTCCGGTATTCTGAGCAAAGCCTCCGAGCTTGGCGCCTTTACTCAGTGACTCGACCGCAGGTGGGGACAACGCGCCGAAGGACATACCCGAGATGTTTAACAAAGACATGGAGTAAACCTGTCCAGTCTTTTCATCTCCGACGGACACACGAAAATCATGATCGGTAATTTTGATGGGATTAATCGAATGATTCAGCCAATTGTATTCTTCTTCGTACACCGCTTTTTCGGTTCCGAATGAGCGTTTTGCTTGATTGTTTTTCGCGCGTTGATAAACCATCGCACGTTGATTGCGAGAATAGGGTGTCTCGTCAGTGTCAGATTCCCAAAAATACTGACGGAGCTCTGGGCGAATACTTTCCAACAAGTATCTGAGTCGCCCCATCAGAGGATAATTGGCGCGCACCGGATGCGTACTTTTGAAGAAGTCTCGAAACCCCAGAATCGTCAGAAATAAAAAAATGATAAATGGCCAGATGAAAGCTGACGTAAACAGTAGGCCAACGACAGAGATCAACGCTCCGAAGGAGACCCCGACCAACACCGCATATCGACCCATGACGAGCTCTTTAAATGACACTTCTAATCCACTGATTTACTGACGATTTCATTAAGATCTTTGGATAGATCCTTGGCCACCATTCGACGCAACTCTGCTTTCATTGCCGCTTGATACTGCTCAGTAAAACGAGCCCACTGGCAAAGAGGCATCACTAATCGAGACGCAATTTGCGGATTCATTGCATCCAGTTTGAGAACTGCATCAGCGAGCAATCGATAGCCTTCTGGTGTGTGAAAGGCGCGAACATTACGATTCGCAAATGTGCCAAGGACTGCACGAACCCGGTTTGGATTGGTCCACGCAAAACGCTCATGCGACATGAGCTCATGCAGTCGGTCGATGGTTGCGGTCGACTCATTCATTGCCTCAGTGGATAACCACAGATCCAAGACTTCATCAGTCTCTGCGCCTGCCAGGAAATTGTTGGATAAGCGCTCAGAAAGCTCTTCTGAGCCGTCACTTCTGGCGATTCGATAGGCTGCAAATCGTTCGGTGAGATTCGAGGATTCGTCAAAGCGCTCGCTGAGGATCTCGTCGACCGAGCGCGTCTTGGCCAAATAACCTAAGGCTGTAATCGCCAAGGAACGGCGACCAATCGCGGATGCTTCGGGCTCATACGGGCCATCCACCTTCATTGCTCGATACAACCCCTCCCAATAGGCGTTTCCACTGTCGGCCAGATGCTGTCGCAAGGACTGTCTTGCAGAGAGAATTGCCTGTGGATCCGCGGGCTTCAGAACATCCCACAAAATATTATCCTGTGGCAACATCAGCATTTCAGCGAGACAAGCAGGGTCAGTGATGGCAGTGGGGTCAGCAATTAAATCGCATAACAGATCGGCGAGTTCCGACTGAATACCAGCCTGAGGATCTGCCAAGAGCCCCTGAATTGCCTGAATGTACAACTCTTGTATCGCGTCCCAACGGTTCACGCCGTCGTCGTCAAAGCGGGCAAGCGCCGTCAGATCATAAGTGGATCGATCCATCTCCAATTTGACCGGTGCCGATAATCCTCGCAACACCGAAACCACTGGCGACCCAGATATTCCCTGATACTCAATCAATGCCGAGGGTTCAGTCAGCTCAAACAGCGATTCAGCAACCAGTACCTGTCCGCTGTCTCGATCAATGACCTGGTAACTGACTGGAATCACATAAGGTGCATGAGAGTGATCTTTGGCGATCACAGGAGCTTTTTGCGTCAATTGAATCTGTAATCGACCTGATTGAGGATCATGCTCGACATCCACCTGGAGACGGGGCGTCCCGGGTTGTTGATACCAACGCATAAACTGATCAAAATCACGCCCAGAGACCTCTGCCATCGCGGCGACGAACTCGTTGATCGTCACTGCTTGACCATCGTGACGTGAAAAAGATAGATCACTGCCCTGTCGGAACTGACTAGGGCCGAGCAAGGTGTGAATCATGCGAACGACTTCTGCGCCCTTCTCATAGATCGTAAGCGTGTAAAAATTCGAGATCTCTTGGTACTCAGAAGGTTGGACCGGGTGTGCTGTCGGACCGGCATCTTCGGTAAACTGTGCGCTCCTGAGGAAATTCACGTCTTGAATCCGCTTCACGGCTCGTGAGTTGATGTCGGCACTGAACTCGCTGTCTCTGAAAACAGTCAAGCCCTCTTTTAAACTGAGTT
>QXYM01000056.1 GCA_009886945.1 Litorivicinus sp. | reverse complement strand
CTCAATACATCAAACGACGAAATTGCAGTCTGTAACCTTGGCTCTGTCAACCTAAGACAACACGTCACCAAAGACGGTGGCCTGGATCGAGAGAAACTCGGCAAAACCGTCAAGACAGCTGTCCGGATGCTCGATAACGTGATCGACATTAATTACTACGCGGTCCCACAGGCTGAAAATTCCAACATGAAGCATCGCCCTGTCGGTCTTGGCATCATGGGTTTCCAGGATGCCTTGTATGAGCTCGGGATTGCCTACGGATCTGACGAAGCGGTGCAGTTTGCTGATGAATCGATGGAAGTGGTCTCGTACTACGCGATCGAAGCCTCAGCGGAACTGGCTCGCGAACGCGGAGCGTATTCAAGTTTTGACGGAAGCCTCTGGTCACAGGGCGTCCTACCAATTGATTCCATTGAGAAATTGAGGGAAGAACGTGGAGCCAACTACCTTAACATGGACACCTCCGCACAGCTTGACTGGACGGAACTCAGAGAAAAAGCTAAAGGTGGAATGCGGAACTCAAACGTCATGGCCATCGCACCAACAGCCACGATCGCAAACATCACTGGCGTGTCGCAATCGATTGAACCCACCTACCAAAACCTCTACGTAAAATCGAACCTGTCGGGCGAATTTACCGTGGTCAATCCTTATCTTGTCCGAGATCTGAAAGAACGCGGACTTTGGGATAATGTGATGGTGAACGATCTGAAATATTACGACGGATCAGTGCAGCAAATTGCACGGATCCCTGATGACCTCAAAGCGCTGTACGCCACCTCGTTTGAGTTGGAAACACGCTGGATTGTCGAAGCAGCAGCCCGTCGCCAGAAATGGATCGATCAGGCCCAAAGCCTCAACATCTATATCGCCAATGCCAACGGGAAGAAACTCGATGTCACGTATCGGATGGCTTGGTTCAGTGGTCTGAAAACAACCTATTACCTCCGCGCACTCGGCGCAACGCAAGCGGAAAAATCCACCATTAACAAATCGAACCTGAATGCGGTCTCCGCAACTCAGGCCGCACAGGTTGCCGAACCTGCTGCTGTACCTAAGGCTTGCAGTCTGGATGATCCAGATTGCGAAGCCTGCCAGTAAATCGAACGATTTGAAGGAGAAGAAAGAGAATGCTGAATTGGGACGCGTTTAACGAACCTGAAGAGCACATCGCCCCACCACCCCCAAAGCAGGCGAAGTCCGAAGAACCACAACAGCAGCTTGCGATTGAGCCTGCACCTGTGGCTGAAGTGGCCGATCCGACACGCTTTGAGCCGACCGGTTCTGCTGCCTTTGAGGCGGCACAGCAGGCGCTTGAGCAATTGGATGTTGCACCTGGTCTCGAAGAACTCGAGATGGGCGCAGATCGTGTGCAAGTCGATCAAAAGCGGATGATCAACTGCCGTGCTGACTTGAACCAGCTGGTGCCGTTTAAATATGAGTGGGCTTGGACCAAATACCTGGATGGCTGTGCTAACCACTGGATGCCACAAGAAATCAATATGACGCAAGATATCGCGTTGTGGAGATCCAATGATGGTTTGTCGGAAGATGAGCGGAAGATCGTGATGCGAAATCTCGGTTTCTTCTCAACAGCCGATTCACTGGTCGCGAATAACCTGGTGTTATCAATTTACCGATTGGTGACGAACCCAGAGTGTCGTCAGTATCTATTGCGTCAAGCGTTTGAAGAAGCGATTCATACGCATGCCTATCAGTACTGCATTGAATCGTTGGGAATGGACGAAGGTGAAATCTTCAACATGTACCGAGAAGTCCCAGCGGTGGCGAAAAAAGCGGCCTGGGCATTGAAGTACACCCAAGCCATCGGCAATCCACAGTTCCAAACAGGAACGACGGAAAACGACCAAGAACTTTTACAGAACCTGATCGCGTTTTACTGTGTGTTGGAAGGGTTATTCTTCTACTGCGGTTTCTCTCAGATTCTGTCGATGGGTCGCCGAAACAAGATGACCGGTGTTGCAGAGCAATTCCAGTACATCCTGCGAGATGAATCGATGCACGTGAACTTTGGTGTCGATGTGATCAACCAGATCAAAAACGAAAATCCAAAGCTGTGGACTGAAGAGTTCCAGGCGAAGATGACGCAGATGATTTTAGAGGGCCTCGCTCTGGAAATTGAGTATGCACGTGACACCATGCCACGTGGAGTGCTCGGGATGAACGCCCAGATGATGGAAGATTATCTGAAGTTCATCACCAACCGTCGTCTGACTCAGATTGGTTTGTCAGAGCAATTCCCTGGGGTGGAAAATCCATTCCCATGGATGAGTGAAATTATGGACCTTCGGAAAGAGAAGAACTTCTTCGAAACCCGGGTCACCGAGTATCAGGTCGGCGGCGCGCTGTCCTGGGACTAAACCTCAACCGAGGATGATTTCAGCCCAGACTTCGGTCTGGGCTTTTTTATACCCAAAATACGAGCGATACAGCCGCAAGATCTCGATCGACGCCGATGATTTCTGCAAGATTGCCGACATGACAACTGGTACTTAGCGAGTTCTTTGCTCAAAGATGAAGAATCATCGCTATACTCATCCCATGAACCTATTTCTCGACACAGCAAACACCGAATGCTGGACTGCGCTTGCCAAAACAGGCCTGTTTACAGGAATCACCACAAATCCCCTTCTGCTTGAGCGCAGCGGTCTCAACACGTCGATCGAAACCTATCAGGTGCTCTACACCAAGGCGCTGGATCTCGGTTATCCAAGCATCCAATTCCAGGTATTTGGAAGTGATTGGCTTCAATGTGCCCACGCCATTCAGGCGATTGGTCCAGAGGTTGTGATTAAAATTCCAGCGAATGAGACTGGATTTTCAGTCGCCACACAACTGGATCTTCCACAACGAATCACACTGACTGCGGTGTACTCTGAGGGTCAAGTGATGGCAGCTGAGGCGCTCGAGGTTGCCTATACAGCGCCCTACTATGCACGACTCAAGGACGCCGTCGACAATGCCGACGAATTATTCGATCGGATGCAAGATATCGCCGTTGAGACCGAACTGTTAGTCGCCAGTCTGCGATCAGTTGACCAACTATTTGACTTAGCTGCGCGGGGTTTTGCCACCTTCGCACTTCCTCAACCGATAGCGACTGAATTTTTCAAATCTTCGCTTGCTGATGAGGCCATCAGCGCCTTTGAGGAAGCCGCTCAACGCAAGCCAAACAAAGTCGCGACTTCCTCGCGCGTCGGCGGCTGACAACCGGCGCGAGTACAGTTCACGCCGGCCACCTGAGACGCTAGCGTTAAGACCTCTTGAAGGGTCTCCGTAGTTAATTCAGAGAGCGCACGACCGGATAATCCAAGGCGATCAATCTCAGAGAGCAAAGTTCCATGTACCGAATCCCCAGCACCGACAGTATCTGACAGTGGCCCTGGCAAACTGGCTTCAACGCTCACTCTGACTCCACCGCCTGTGAATCCAGTCAGTCCTTCTGAACCACGGGTGTAAACACAGAGCTGTGGTGAATAGGTCTCGATAAAGCGACCCAGTGCTTGGTCGGTCCACTCAGGATGTAAATACTCAAGGTCTTCATCACTGAGTTTGACGAGATCAGCCACCTGCAAAAAGCGCGCGATACCCTTTCGATAGCGATCAGGATCTGTGGTCATCGATGGTCGGCAATTGGGATCAATGGAAATCAATGCGCCATGCTCTTGAGCAGCTAAGACGATTTGAAGCCAAGCGTCCTGATCGTCAGACGGAATTAATGCACAAGAACCCACGTGAAAGATCGACATCTGCGGGGGAAAAGACGCAATCACCGCATCCACAGGAATCTCCCGATCAGCAGTTCCGTCGCGATAAAAGGCATAGCTTGGCTGATTGGTCTCATCGAGCGAGACCACCGCGAGAGAGCTGTAGGCGTCCGATCGCGCATCAGCCCTCAGCGTCACATGACATTCCTGTAAGCGATCGATGAGCAAGTCACCGTAGGCATCCCGACTCAATGTCGACACGTAGAGGACATCAGATCCCAATTGTCCGGAAGCCAGAGCACAATTTAATGTCGAACCACCAGGACAGGCTTCAAACAATCGTTGCCCACGATCAATCAAATCCACAATGGCATCACCACCGATCACGATCACTGAACTACTCCTTCTGTCTGTCCATCAAAGACCTGGTCAAGGTGCTCAATTTCATGGACCAATGCGTTAACAAACTCAGGGCAACGGGTTGGGATATCACCCCACAAGTCTGGCTCAGCAGCAAAGACTGCCTCCTGACCCGGCTCAAGCATCGGTGCAATCCAATCCCATTTCGGATCGACATAAGGAAACGGAATCCGTCCGGCTTGAGCCTGCCGCATAAACACATACCAGGATGCAATACCATGAATCGAGCGTATCGGCACCAGGCCACGATCCACTGTTCCTTGAATCGTTGGCAAGACAAAGATCGGGAACTTGCTCACGCCGTCCATACAAATCCGTTCCACCGTGTCACCGATATATTGATTGGAAAAGCGCGACTCGATGATATCCCGATAGGCCAACAGATCAATCGGCGAATCGCCGATCGCAGGAATCACTTCTTCTGTTTCATAAGCCCTAAAGAATTCTCGTAACTCAGGATCTAAGATCCCGGCATCATAAGTCCGATGCCCTTTCAAAGCCGCCAAGTAGGTCAAGATCGTGTGGCCACCATTTAACACTCGAATCTTTGCGTCCTCATAGGGCTCCACCTGATCGACGATTTCCACGCCCACGGTCTCAAGTGGTGGTCGACCATTGGCAAACGTATCTTCAAGCACCCACTGGATATACCTTTCGCCCATCACCGTCACTCGGTCTTTGATCCCAAAGCGCGCCTCCACATCAAGCGCATGCGATGGATCAATCCGAGGCGTGATACGGTCGACCATGCAGCAGGGAAAGGTGACATGAGTCTGAACCCAATCCTTGGAGGCCTGATCACCAGAGGCCTGTAAATACTGCAGTAACCCAGCTTTCAGCTTGCCACCGTTATCCCGCAAATTATCACAACACAAGAAGGTGACTGCACCTGACTCCTGATCCATTCGCACCTTCACAACAGCATGCAAAAAGGTGTAAATCGACGAGCCTATGCCCGTCTTTAGACCGTCGACGATGGGACGCGCGCTCAAGTCCAAGACATCATGTTCGTCGAGGTTATAACCGCTTTCGGTCACAGTCATAGAGACGATACGGATCGCTGGATCAGCGGCTCGAGACACAGCATCTGCATAGTGAGCCGATGCATCAATCAATTCGACGATCGAACCAATTTCTCGAAACTCAGTGTCACCCGTAGCCGACATGGTTTTCAGGACATATGACCCCTGCTGGGCCTTTAACGCATCAAATAGCGGGCGATCCTCGGCTCTCAAATTCACCCCGCAAATCCCCCACTCTGGATGTTGGTCGAGCAATTGATCAACATACACAGCCTGATGTGCACGATGAAAAGCACCCACACCCACATGCATGATCCCAGCGGTGACGCGCTGCCTGTCATAGGGGATTCGCTGCAATTGCTCTGTTGCCATGGTTGTTATCCTTCTCGCGCCCGTATCTGCTGCATTGCTCGATACGTCTGTCTGTAATTGTTGAATTTGGATTGGTAGTAATCACGTCTGGCACCCGTTGGCACCAAGCGATCGGTAATCTGCTCCGTGGGATAGGCCAGCTCCTGATGTCTCATCGCCAGTCGAGCCGCACCTAAACTTGGCCCGATCATCGAGCTATCTGAGGTGTCGACACGAATTTCGAGGGCATTGGCCATCATTTGCAGCCAATACTTTGATCGAGTTCCGCCGCCAATCGAGAGTGTCGATTCAATGTGAGCACCAGCAGCTCGAAGCGCATCCAGGCCATCACAAAATGAAAAGGCAACGCCTTCAAGGACTGCCAGACACAGATCATCCACAGTGGTCGACGACGAGAGATTGGCAAACAAGCCTCTCGCATCAGGATCATTGTGCGGTGAACGCTCGCCATTCAAATAGGGAAGAAACTGAACCTCGGTTTCGGTTTGATTCGACACCGATACTCGATTCACCATCTCGGTCACTGATTGCCCGGTGATTGTCGACAACCAAGTGAGTGAATGCGCCGCACTTAAAGTGACCGTCATCTGATGCCATCGATCGGGGACTGCGTGGGCGAAGGCGTGGACTGTTTTTTCAGGACAAGCCTGATGCGCCTCACTGACCGTAAAAATAACGCCAGATGTACCAAGACTAATCAGCGTCTGTCCTGGCTGACAAATCCCAAGAGCAAGCGCTCCACAGGCATTATCACCTCCACCTGCAACCACGGGAACGCGAGGAAGCCCATATTTTCGACTCGCGTCTGTGGTCACTGACCCTGTCTCTTCAGGACCTTCAAACACGTGAGGTAACCAGTTGCGTTGCGCATCGGTCATTTCAATTAAGGTGTCATCCCACTGTCTGGTTTCCGGATTCATCCATAAGGTTCCAGAGGCATCTGATGGATCCGTCGCGAAGACCCCAGTCAGCAACCAACGCAAATAATCCTTCGGCAACAACACCTGCCGAATTCTGTGAAAGACCTCCGGCTCGTGCCGCTTCAGCCACATCAGTTTAGGAGCGGTGAAGCCCGGCATCGCTAAATTCCCGGAATGCGCAGTCAATTGTTCCATCTGTTGATTCAACAAGAGGCATTCATCGGACGCTCGGCCGTCATTCCACAAGAGGCAGGGCCGCAACACCGAACCCTTCTCATCCAAGCAGGTCGCACCATGCATTTGACCTGTCAGCCCGATCCGCTCCACTTGATGCAGTGGGATTTGGGAAGCCAAGCCTGAACACACCTGAATCAGAGCTTGCTCCCAATCCGCCGGGTTCTGTTCGGACCAATTGATGTTGGGATGACTGACCGTGAGATCGGCCCCTGCGGTTGCGCGCACCTGATGCTGGTGATCAATGACAACCGCTTTTAACGAGGAGGTTCCTAGATCAATCCCTAAAAACATCAGGTCGCCTCGGGAGCGATATGCGCTGCTGTCCCTGGACTGAGATTCGCTCTGACGACTCGTCGGAACTCAGAGGGCGTCACGCCCTTGATCTTCACAAAATGGCGATTGAAATTCGCCACGTTATTAAAGCCAACCGAATAACAGATGGTCGAGATTTGATCATTGCTTTCAGTCAGTAGCACGCAAGCCTTACCGATCCGAACCTGATTCACGAAATCGACAAACTTATTCCCTGTCGATTTCTGAAAATGCCGCGAGAAGGCGCTAGCACTCATATCCGCCATCACAGCCATGCGCTCAAGTGAGATCTCTTGTGAAAAATTCTCCACCACATAATCCACCGCATCATTGATCTTGGACTCAACCACTCCGGTTAAGGTGGAATGAATTTTCGCGGTGCTGAGCGCCCGTTTATTGGGCCATTCATGCAGTTGCTGTAATACGTTAAGAAATGCCAAGACGCGAGCGATTCCATGCGTATCGCGCACCGATGCTAATAACGCTTGTGCTTTCGATTGGTCAAAGCCAACAAACTCAACACCGGATCGAGCCATCTCTAACATTGGCGTCACGTTTTTAAATTCTGGGAAGGCCTCAGCCAACCTTGTTAATGACTCATGCCGAAATTGGATGACCATATCGCGTAACGAAATGGGATCTGAGGAACCGACTTCAGTCACCCAGTTATGCGGTAGACGCGGTCCTGTCAGAACAAATTGTCCGGGCTGGAAGCGTCCGATGTAATCCCCAACAAACACTTTCCCAGTCGATGCAACCATGAGGTGCAATTCATATTCCTCATGCGTATGCCAACGAATCAAATCGCAAGGCCATC
>QXYM01000055.1:48576-49431 GCA_009886945.1 Litorivicinus sp. | reverse complement strand
CGGATTTCTGCGCAGGGACATATTGCAGCGATGCAGGCCTGCGAACCTGGGATGACAGAAGATCAACTGGCATCTGTGGTTGAGCATCAGTTCCGCATGGACGGCTCCCCGTCGATCGCCTATCAAACCATCGTGGGTGGCGGGGACAATGCCTGTATTTTGCATTACATCGACCGGACCGACCGATTGCGATCGGGTGATTTGGTGTTGATCGATGCCGGTTGCGAGGTGCTAGGTTACGCAGGTGACATCACGCGTACCTTTCCTGTCAATGGATCGTTCACCAATGCTCAGGCAGAACTTTATGATCTGGTCCTGAATGCACAATCTGAGGCGATTGCTCAGATGGTGGTTGGGAAATCCATTAAATTGTTCCATGAGACGGCGGTTCGTCGCCTGACTGAGGGACTCATCGAGCTCAACATCATCGAAGGCCCGTTAGAGTTGGCGCTCGAGGATAAGCGTTATCTCCCCTATTACATGCATGGGACCGGTCATTTTCTAGGACTTGATGTCCATGATGTTGGGGCTTATGAGCATGAGGGCCAGCCCGTTGAATTGGCTGAAGGGATGGTGATTACCTGTGAACCTGGGTTGTACATCAGTCAGTCATCTGATGCGCCAGCTCGGTATCGAGGGATTGGGATCCGGATTGAAGATGACGTCTTCATTACCGGGCGCGGTCCGGAGGTGCTCACGGCAAAGGTCCCGAAAGAACGAGCAGAGATCGAAGCTCTGATGCGAGGCTAAGGGTGCAGATCAGTGTCATTGGTGGTGGTCCGATCGGCTTGATTGCCCGCACTGCGCTCGAGCAAGAAGGTCACGAGGTTCGGCAATTTGATCCTTCGACGGAAA
>QXYM01000055.1:0-48566 GCA_009886945.1 Litorivicinus sp. | reverse complement strand
TCGCGTTGGCGGATTCGACCCTCGCCCTCCTAGATCGCATTGGGGTCCAGTTAGATGCAGGCGAAGATCTCACAGAAATCCTGGTGAATGAGCAAGGATTGCCGGGTTCGATGCTCCTTCGGGCATCGGAATGTGGATATCCTCGGTTTGGACGGGTGATCTGTTCGCTGGCGCTAGAAGCAGCGCTGACCGAGCACACCTCGGATCGGATTGAGCCATTGTCGGTGTCGCAAGTCCGGGCTCGGAGTGCTCAACACAACCCATCAGTTGAGCTGGCTTCTGGTGAAATGATTCATCCAGATCTGGTGATTTTGGCCGATGGGGGCCGAAGTGGACTCACTGAGTCGTTGGGGCTGACAGCTCAGCGGCGACCGTTTGATCGCTCAGCGATCATGGGCCGCATTCAGGTGGACACCCCTCAGGCTGGTCGGGCTTATGAGCGATTTATTGGTACAGGCCCGTTGGCAATCCTGCCCATCGAGTCGTCGACCTATGGGTTTGTTTGGTCTCTGGATCCGGCGTATGCAGAACGCCTAATTCAAATGCCGGAGACATTGATTCGTGCGTTACAGCAAGCGGTTCCCGCTGAGCTTGGCGGCATTGAATTCGCCTCGGATCCGGTCGTGATTCCATTGGTAGAGCGCTGGGTCGACCAGCCCTACCGACCGGGGGTGGTGTTGATCGGCAATGGCGCGCAGACCATTCATCCAGTCGCAGGCCAAGGTCTGAATCTTGCACTTCGGGGTGTCAACCTGCTGGTTGATGCACTGCGCACGCAGCAACCTGATGACGCAGTCAAAACAGCATTTTCCCAATGGCGCATGAATCGTGATGCAACCCGATTGGCTTCATCCAGTCTTGAGACCTTATTTGATCGCGAATTGTTTCCGCGGAAGCTCTTCACCAGCCTTGGGATGGCCTTTGGCGACCAGAGTCTTTGGCTGAAGCGAAAAATTGCTGAGGCCGGTATGGGAGTGATTTCGTGAAGACCCTTGTCATCGGTGGTGGATCCATTGGTCTGGCAGCGGCTGTTGTTTGTCACCAAGCCGGTCATCAAGTGATTGTGTTTGATCCGGTTGGATTTCAACCCGTTGAGCCAACCGTTGAGATGGATGCTCGCGTTTGGGCGCTTGGACCGAAATCGACAGGTTTTTTGTCAGACATTCATGCTTGGTCGCCCGATGCTCGCGTGTGTTGCTATCGATCAATGCGAGTCATCGATGCCCGGAGTGATGCCAGAGTCACCTTTGCAGACCCAAGGCTTGGCCATCTCGTCGAAGCACATTGGGTGCGTAATCAACTGTTAAAAACCGTTGGGGAAAGCCCCATTCAATGCCTAGAGCAAGGGGTTGCACGAGTCGACCCTCAGGGATGTGTCACTCTCGAAAATGGTCAGACGATCGACTCTGATTTCGTGATCTTTGCGGAAGGTCGGCAAGCAACAACGGCCCAAGCATCCGGATTCGAATTAATGGATGGTGGGTATCATCAGCGGGCGCTGGTGGGAACTCTTCATTGCGAGCAACCGCATGACGGTGAGGCATTTCAGATCTTTACTGAGCAGGGCCCTTTAGCGCTGTTGCCACTCCCGGATCGCGATGGCGAGCATCGAGTCAGTGTGGTCTGGTCTTTGCCAACCGATGCGGCCGAAGCGCTCGCACAGTGCAGTACTGACATGCTTGCTGCACGATTGGCTCGGGTGAGTGAAGCCGCGCGTGGGGCATTGCGATTTGTCAGCGATCCTGTTTGGATTCCGATTTCTCAACACGCGCTCAAACGCGACGCACTTGGTTGTTTGCTCGCAATCGGTGATACAGCGCATGGGATTCTGCCCTTGGCAGGCCTGGGTGCCAATCTTGGTTTTGCTGATGTGATTGCGCTACAGCAGGCGCTACGATCGCACCCATCCGCTGCCGGTGATCGGTTAGCTAGAACGGTGGCGCGCGAGCGATGTATGGCTCACCGGACGGTGGCGATGGTGATGGGATTGTTTTCCGACGTGTTCCGATCCAATCAACCCATGATTCAATTGGGTCGCAGTATGGCCTTGAGAACCGCAGATCGACATCCAATGATTCGATCACTGATTCAGGAGTTGGCAGGCTAATGTTCACAGGCATTGTGCAAGGATTGGGTGAAGTCACACAGATCCGTGATGATCAAGGAATTCGACGGATCCAGGTTCGCATGCCTCAAGGGCGAGACACGGATCTTCACACTGGAGCATCGATAGCCATTAACGGTGTGTGCCTCACGGTCACGGGTTGGGACCAGCAGGGTGTGCAATTTGATGTGATTGATGAGACGCTCAGATTGACCAATCTTGGTGAGTTGCAAACGGGCTTTTGGGTGAATGTCGAACGTGCCGCTCGGTTTGGTGACGAGATTGGTGGCCATGTGCTTTCCGGTCATATTCATGGACAGGCTGAAGTCACTGAAGTCATTGAAACAGAGGCGAATCTGGCTGTTTGGTGGCGTGTTCCTGAGTCTCTGCTGAAATATGTCTTACCGAAGGGCTATGTGTCACTCAATGGGTGTTCGTTGACCGTTGGCGAAGCCAGTCGTGATGGGCAGATGAGTATTCACCTGATCCCAGAGACTCGAGCACTCACCACCTTCGGTCGGATCAAGCCAGGAGATCACTTAAACTTAGAAATTGATTCCCAGACACAAGCGATTGTCGATACGGTTGAACGGGTACTGGAACAGCGTTTGTGAAGGCTTGGCAACGGATTCTTGCCGATTCGTTAACGACATCGAATCAATTATTATCGCGACTGGGCCTGACTGATCAGGTGCAATCTGTCGATCAGTCACCGGATTTTCCGGTCCGAGTGCCGGAACCTTTTGTCACCCGGATGGTGCCAGGTGATCCTCACGACCCCTTATTACGCCAAGTGTTAGCAGTTGCTGACGAGCGCCACGCGATGCCCGGGTTTGTGAAGGACCCTTTGGATGAACTTGAAGGCCCGATGCCCGGGGTGTTGCACAAATACCGATCGCGGGTCTTGGTGATCTACCGTGGTGGTTGCGCCATTAACTGCCGCTATTGCTTTCGACGTCATTTTCCCTATCAGGAGAATACGCTGACCGCGAGAGACATTGATGGGTTGGTGAGCTACCTCAAGGCGCATCCGGAAGTCAATGAAGTGATTTTGTCAGGCGGTGATCCATTGATGGCTGACGATCAAGCCCTGTCTGGTTTGTTTGTTCGGTTGGAATCCGTATCAAGCATTCACCGCCTACGGATTCATACGCGGTTACCCATTGTAATTCCAGAGCGGGTCACTGACCTGCTGTGCCAGGCCATTGCTACGACCGCTTTGCCTGTGGTGATGGTGTTGCATAGCAACCATGCCAACGAAATTGATCAGTCGGTGATGGATGCAGTCAGTCAGTTGCGCGCGGTCTGTCGTTCGGTATTGAATCAATCGGTGATCTTAAAAGGCATCAATGACTCTGCAGATGTGCTCATTGCCTTAAGCGAACGGTTGTTTGAGGCAGGGATTGATCCGTATTATTTAAATGTCTTAGACCGAGTATCCGGGGCGCATCATTTTGACGTGTCTGATCTGGAAGTGGCTGCGCTTCATCAAGCATTATTGAATGCGTTACCTGGATATTTGGTACCAAAGCTCGTCCGAGAAGTGCCAGGGATTGGCCACAAAGTGCAATGGAAGGGAACGACGCATTGATGATGTCGACGGTTTTGATTTGGATCGCGGGCGCTTGGGGCGCTGGTCAAATCGCGCGTTGGGCGGCGTTGCCGCCGTTGGTGGGCTATCTGACTGCGGGCGCCTTGTTCGCGGCCAATGGATTAGGCGATAGCCAACATTGGTTAGAGATCCCCTCGGAAATTGGGGTGGAACTCTTACTGTTTGCGGTTGGCCTCAAAATGAATCCCCGATCGATTTTCCGATTTGATGTCGCTTTCGGGACGCTTTTGCATCTGATGTTGTCAGCTTGCATTTTGGCGCTTGCTCTAACGCAGGATTTATCCATTGAGATGAAGATTGCGCTAGCGCTGACGCTCGGGTTCTCAAGTACTGTCGTCGCAGCCAAAGGCCTCGAGGCGCGTCGAGAAATCCGGGCATTTCATGGTCGGTTGTCAATCAGTATTCTTGTTTTGCAGGATTTAGTGGCGGTCACTTTGTTAGCCGTCGGTGGAGACTCTGCACCCTCACCATTTGCATTGGGTCTTTTGGCCATCCCATTGGTGGCGCCCTTGTTAAGAAAAGGACTGGAAAAGCTCTCGCCTGAGCCCGAATTGCACCTGTTGGTTGGGGTTTTGTTGGCCTTGGTGTTGGGCGCTCAGTTATTCAAAGCAGTCGGTGTGAGTGGGGAATTGGGTGCTTTGGTGATGGGAATGGTTTTTGCGAATCATCCAGTCGCTAAGGGGATTGCCAATTACTTGTGGGGCGTCCGCGAGTTGCTGTTGATTGCGTTTTTCCTACGAGTCGGGATGCAAGTTCCGCTCGATCTGCAGATCGTGATGGATGCCTTGCCGCTTCTCTTGTTGCTGCCCTTGAAATTGGCTGTCCTTTTTGCTCTGTTGGTGCTGATTCGACTGCGTGCCTACACCGCTTTTTTGATGTCGATCACCTTATTTTCATACTCTGAATTTGCACTCATTGTGGCGGCAGCGTGGGCAGATAGTGGCTTGATTCCGTCCACAGTGTTGCCAATCATCGCCGTTGCCGTCACCTTGAGCTTTGTGATTTCTGCGCCGCTGAACCGCTTTGCACACGAGTTATATGAGCGATATGAAGGCTTTCTTGGACGACTGGAGCGCACAGATCGGCACCCGGACGAGCAGCCGCTGACACTTGGCGGCGCGCATGTGTTGGTGATCGGGATGGGTCGCATTGGGACCGCGGTGTTTGACAGTCTGACTGAAGATGGCGAAAAGGTCGTTGGGATTGATGCGGATCCGGGAAAGTTGGAATCGCATCGCCAAGCGGGCCGCCGTGTGGTGTTTGCAGATGCTGAGGATCCCGGGTTTTGGAATCATCTCCGATTTGGACGGCTAGAAGCTGTGGTGTTGACTATGCCGGAGCCTGAATCCCAGTGCTGGGCAACCCATCGACTCCGCGATCGTGGATTTGAGGGGGTCATCGCGGTGAGTACGCGTTCCCGTCATACAGTCACTCGCGTCAAGGAGGCCGGAGCTGACCTGATCTATGATGCCCACGATGCCGCTGGGTTGGGATTAGGAAAGGCGGTTCTCACTTGTCTTGGTGACGAGCGATTAGATAATCCCGAGCCTCGTTGATCAGAGCAGCTAAGTAATCTGTTCCGTCTTTGTCAGGGTGCATTTTACCCATGAGTTTCCGATGTGCTGTGCGGATTTCAGCAGGTGTTGCGTTTTCATCAATTCCCAAGATTTCTGCCGCGCGCTTGACTGTCATTGGCTCATCATTGGCTTGCCTTTGTTGATTGGCATGAGCTGCGCCTGCGCTTGCTGCTGCTCCCAAGCCAAGGATTTGCCGAAGCTGTGGAAACATGGAGAGTAATCCCCGCATGCTCCACAGCCGTCGACCAAAGGCCGCGACTGGCGCAGCTAAGGCAGCGAGTGCTGGCAACTTTCCAGTGACGACGAGCAGCAAAATGCCGATAGCGACAGCACCACCGACGACTTTCCACTTGTTTTCAGCGATCCATCCCTTGGTTGATCCGCGTGTCAGCAGATACATCAGGGCGAGAACCGCGAGGGTAATGATGAGTAATCTCATGTTCAATATTTATCTGGACAAAACTAGGACAAACTTGCCACACTACGAGGTATGGCTACATTAGAAACAATTTCAAGTGTCGACACATCTCCGCGTCACCCGATTCGTTTAGTGGCGAATCGGACAGGCTTGACGGTCGACCTCATTCGCGCCTGGGAGAAACGGTACCACGTTGTTGAGCCCGCGCGTAGTGATACCAAGCGTCGTTTATACAGCGACTATGATATTGAGCGTTTGCGATTGATCCGGATTGCCAAACAAAACGGCAGGCGTCTTGTGGATGTCGCGCCTTTAACACTCGAAGCCCTGCGTGATGTGGTCTCAGAAGACAGCCGCTACGAGGTTTCACAGGATGTTCAAGCCGAAATTTATCGGCCCAGTTGGACAAGCCCGCTTGAATCTTCAGAGTCTGCTGATGATATTGATGCGCTGTTATTCTCGGTGCAGACGATGGACCAACATCGCTTTGATCAGCTGCTACAAGAAGGGTTAGTCAAGCAATCCTTGCCCGCATTTCTGCAAACAGTGATCGGACCATTGCTGGCTGAAATTGGTGAGTCAACCCGACTCGGCAAAATGCGAATTGCGCACGAGCACATGGCAACTGCACATCTTCGGACCTTTATCGGTGCCCTTCGGTTCCGGGAAACCTATACCGGTAATGAACCGAAAATCGTGATTACCACTCCGACAGGGCAATTGCATGAGCTTGGTGCCTTGATGGTGGCAGCTTTGGTTTCAGTCGATGGTTGGTTGCCTGTGTATTTGGGTCCCAATACGCCGGCTGACGAAATCGCGGCCTGTGCGATGCAATCGGGTGCGCGGGCGGTGAGTCTGTCACTCACCTATCCTGCAGATGACCCAAGAATTCCGACTGAATTGACCCGATTACGGTCACAGCTTGAGTCGAATATCCCGGTATTTGTTGGTGGTTCAGCAGCGTCTCATCATCATGAATTGATCAATCGGTTAGGTCTTCTTTCACCGAAAAGTTTGGATGACTTAAGGCACTCGCTCAACATGCTTCGAGACAATCGATTCCAAGGAATTGCCTGATGACCTTAAGTGAACTGAAAGCGTTGATCGGCAAAGGTCGGATGCCGACACTCGAAATCCATGCATTCGAGGGGATTATCTACTTGGTTAAAATCATCACTGATGTTGGTGAGACCATGCTCAAAAAAGATGACGGTGATAATCAAGTCTTCAAATCATCGACTCAGGCAGGAATTGCTCTGGCGGATGCCGGTGGGATGACGGCATGCATTGTTCATCAGTGCGCGTATGACGAAGTGATCGGACATGAACCTTGCCATGCTGAAGATCCTTCGTTGAGAACACCAATGGATCTGCGACTACTGGCAGGGCTTGGTTAACCTCCCAGCTGATTTCTACGCTCGCAAAGCATCGCGTATTCAGGGGTATTGTCGCCTGTGAGGACGCCATGGCGGATGGCGAAATCGATAATCACGAGATTACAGTTGTATTTGAATGCATCACTCTTGGCGATGATTGATAACACCTCGTCAATCGGAAGACGCTGAAACGATTCCACCTCGCCATCATGGCAGACCGGCATGAAGCTATCCGGTAATTCCAGATCGTAACAATAAAGAATATCGCGCTTGAGTCCTCGGCCGTCGGTATGCCGATAACTGATCGTACCGGTTGCTATCGCCTGGTTGGCTTGGGTCTCTGAAATCCCGGCCTCTTCGAAACATTCCTTCACAAGGTTTTCAAATAACCCCAGCCCCGCCGGTTGCCCACCACCGACCATATTGTCGAGCTTGCCTGGGAAGGTAGGCTTGTGTTGAGAGCGTTTGGCCACCCAAAGTTCGATTCCTTTGCGGGTTCTGACATAACCATTTAAGTGCACCCCGAATGTCAGGCAGCCAAGTGGAGCGGTGAGCGTCCGTTCCATGACAAATCGTGTCGGGTCTGTGACTGACGCTTTGACTGGGAAGGGCTCACCCACCCAACTCCAAAGTAACCCATCTTCATAAGTTTCCTTGGCAAATCGGGCAAAGAGTTGGTTGAGTGCGACTTCAGGCTCGTTCGGGATGATCAGCCCTTGATCCGATTCGCGCCAGAGTCCGAATTCGATGCCGCGCAACTTAAATGAATCTTGAACATAGCCAAGTAATGCATCGTGTTGGAACCAGGGAGTCCATCCGGAGACGTCTGCATTGTGGGCTTGATTGAAATGGTCAAGGTAACTCAAGTTCTGCTCCAGTAGCTGGCAAAGAAAGGAATGAGCATCCCCATCGCGAGGACTCGAATCAAGTGGTGTGTGGTGACATAAAGACCATCGGCGCCCACTTCCAAGGCAACAACGGGCATGACTTGGAAGGCACCTGGCATGAATCCAAGCGCTGCATCAAGAAATGGGAACCCAAGAAGTCGATGGGTGATGTAAGCGCCAATCAATGCAATGGTAATCGCGACCAGTGTTGAGATCGCCGCAGGAGGGATGGTTTTTAACAAGGTGCGAACCCCCTGTCCGACAATATCGACCCCAATACGCCAACCAAAGAGCATCATGGCCAATGCAATGAACATTGGCGGGGTATTCAGTGTGGCGAGCTCGAGTAGATTCAAGCTCGCACCGACGAACACACCGACAATCAGCCCAGGAGTCGTGACACGGAGGACTCTTAAGAGGCCGGTCAGTCCCCAAGAGACACTGAGAACGATCAGCCAGATGATAAAATCTGTGTGTTGGAATAAGACAATCGGTTGAGGCGTCTCGGGAACCACAAAGAGAAACGGAACTAAGAGCGTGAGAAAGGCGAGTCGTAAGCTTTGGTAGACGGCGACTTGAGACAAGGCACCACCATAGTGCTCGGTGACAGCTAGGGCTGATGAGAGGTTTCCAGGAGCCGCTGCCATATGTGCGCTGATCCGATCAAGCGCTAACAGCCGCTGATTCAGTTTTCCAACGATCCACAAAATCATGACCATGGTCACGATCAGGATTGTTAGGCTGAATGGCCAGAGTTTCACTCGCTCAAAGACATCGGCAGTCACGCGACTTCCGAGCGCTAAGCCAAGTAAAAGGATCGCGAAATGATGCGCATCCAGTCCAGGTGCTTGATTGACTTTGGTGAGATGCACGGTCAGCCCAATGATGAGCATCGGTCCAATCATGGCGCCGAGTGGAACGTTAAGACTCTCGAAGGTGACCGCCGCGACAGCCGCGATGGCGCCAAATAGTGGTAACGAGTGCCGCATCAGGCATCATCGAGTTGAAGTTCGATGACTCCGTCTTCACTGATCCGAATCGGGAATGTTGTGACTTGCCCATAGGCTGGAGCAGAGAGTGCTTGGCCTGTTTTTACGCAGAATCGTGCGCCGTGTCGCGGGCATTCGATTTCGCCATCAATGTAAAGGCCGCCACAAAGCTCAGCACCATCATGTGTGCAGAGATCTTCGATGGCATACACATGATCGCCTTCACGAAAGACAAGAACATCGACATCGTCAAATTCGAATCGTTCATAGGCGCCGTCAGCGAGCGCATTCACTGTCGAGATTTCAATCCATTGGCTCATGGGCTCTCCTAAAATAATCCCGCTTCCAACCGTGCCTCTTCAGTCATTCGGCTGGCATCCCAGGGCGGGTCAAACACCATTTGAATGTCGGCTTGGTCGACCTCTCTGAGGGCTTCGATTTTGGTTTTAATGTCATGTGCCATGATCGGTCCCATGCCACAACCTGGCGCGGTGAGTGTCATGTCGACCCGAACGTGTGTGCGGCCATCGATTAATGTCGAAATCCTCAAATCATAAATTAAACCGAGTTCAACGATATTGACAGGGATTTCAGGGTCGTAGCTTTGTTTCAAAACGTCCCAGATTTGATCCTCAAGCGAAGAGCCTGTGGGGTTATCTGTTTTGCCTGGAGAAGCAACACCGAGCTTGGCGAGATCTTCGGTTTCGATCCGCACAAGACGACCCCCAATATCCAGCGTCAGAGTGTCTCCAAGGGCTTGTGTGACAACCACGGTTTCACCCATACCCAGCGTGAGGGGGACTCCTTGTGGAACTTGCTTTCCGGTGAGATTGTCGAGAACGGTGAGCTCTGATCCTTTATCCAGTTCAGCAAACGGAATCATCAGTCGGTCAACATCCCAATGACACGATCGAGCGCGTCTAGAAAACGATCAACTTCTTCGATGGAGTTGTAAAAAGCAACTGACGCCCGCGCTGTACCCGGTAAGCCAAAATGTTCCATGGTCGGCATGGCGCAGTGATGACCTGTGCGTACGGCGATACCTAGCTGGTCAAGCAATGTTCCCACATCGGTGGGATGTGCACCTTTGACATTAAACGAGCACACACTTACCCAATGATCGGGATGCCCGAGGACATCGACTTTGTCGCGGCTAAGCATGGCTTCAGTCAGGTGGCTGTGAACGCGATGCTCGTGTTCAACGGCGCCTTTGAAGTCAATCGATTCCAGATAATCCAATGCCGTCGCAAAACCAATCGTATCCGCGATATTCGGGGTTCCTGCTTCGAATTTCCAAGGCAGCTCGTTGTAGGTTGTCCCGCTGAAGCTGACGCGATCAATCATGTCGCCACCTCCTTGCCAAGGTGGTAGGCGTTCAAGCAAGTCACGACGACCTAAGAGGACTCCAATACCCGTTGGGCCACAGCACTTATGGGCGCTGACGGCATAAAAATCTGCATTGAGTTCTTTGACATTCACCATCATGTGCGGCGCAGCTTGTGCGCCATCGATCACAGAATATGCATCGTTTTCTTGAGCCAGTGTCACAAATCCTTGCACATCGTTCAAAGCGCCGATGGCGTTGGAGACGTGTCCAACGGCAATGACAGCGACCGGATGCTCGCTACAGAGGGTTTTGGCTGATTCAAGACTTAACGCACCGCTTGGATCCACAGGGATGGGAATGACACGCACACCGATACGGGCCTCGAGCTGCTGCCAAGGCACGATATTGGCGTGATGCTCGGTTTCACCGACTAAAATGACATCACCCGGTTTCAGCGAATCGACGAGCGTATTGGCAACTAAGTTCAGCGCTTCGGTTGCGCCGCGGAGCAGAATGATCTCGCCGGGATCTTCAACACCAAACCAGCGACCAATTCGGGCTCTGGCGCCTTCATAGGCGTCAGTTGCTTCGCCACTTAACGTGTGGACACCGCGATGGACATTGGAGTTATACCGATCATAGTAATCACTGATGGACTCAATGACTCTGGTTGGTTTTTGCGAAGTGGCCGCGTTATCAAAGTAGACTAAGGGCTGGCCATGGACTTCACGCGCCAGGATCGGGAAGTCGCTGCGAACGCGCGCAAGATCAAACATCGACCGATTCCTTGAGTTCGGCGATCAACTCACCGTGCGTCAATTCACCCAAGAGTTGTGTTTCCACGAGATCTCGAATCTCAGGATCTTCAATTTCCTCAACGATTTTCTCAGCGAAGGCATATTGCAAAAATGCTCGAGCATCTGCTTCCGAGAGGCCCCGGCTCTTTAAGTAAAAGAGTTCCGTTTTATTCAGGCTTCCTACCGTGCACCCGTGTGACGCTGTGACGTCATCTGCGTAAATCTCAAGTTCCGGCTTCGGGTTAACACGAGCGGAGTCAGACATCAGAAGGTTGGCGATGGATTGTTCGGTCCCAGAGCGCTGTGAATCCTTCCGGATCAGCACGCGTCCATTGAAGGTGGCTTCGCCTTTCCCATCGACCATATTACGGAACGTCATCTCACTTCTGGTATCACCCACCACGTGATCAATCGCAAGGTGTGTGTCGTGATATTGAGAGCCGTTGGTGATCGCTAATCCGTTGACTGAGGCTTGGGCCTCTTTGCCAGCAAGTGCCACGTAAATATCGCTTCTGGCAAGCTTGGATCCAAATTCGATGGTCTGTAGACGGTAACTGGAGTGTTCTCCACACTCCACATCCAAGTTCGTGAACACGTGTGCGTTCGAGTTGGCCGCTTGAAAGCGAACATGGGTCACGCTGGCGTCACGGTCAAGTGTGAGGAGACACCGCAACGAACTGAGGTTTGCTTGATCAACTGTTACCTGATCAAACTGTTCGATCAAGGTGAGTTGAGCGCCTGCCTCGATACGAATGACCAGAGTCGCAAAGCCCGCACTACTGGCTTGATTGGCGATGTGGTGCAAGTTGAGTGCGACCGATGCTGTTTTTTCAACAGTCAGGATGAGACGGCTGTGTTCGAGCGCGGCTTGGGTCAGGGCAAAACCATGGGCCTCACTCATTGTGTTGAGACGACGCTGTTCCCCCGGAAGAATGTCAGGCTCAGTGACTGAAAGGCCGTCCAACGTCGGAACATTGACGAACGAGCCGGCAGTCAGTGCGAATTGTTCCACACCCTGAGGATCGGCTTGTTTCCAAGTCGTGCGAGCCAGACTTCGTGTTGGGACATACTTCCACGATTCAACGCGTTTGGTCGGTAGGCCGACGGCAATCGCTTTGATCGCATGGGTATCTTCGGCATCGGCTAACCAGGCACTGAACCCACTCATGCTGCTTCAATCCCTTCATAGCCTTCGCGCTCAAGCCGTTGCGCGAGAGTATGATCGCCTGAGAGTTTGATTTCGCCTTGAGCTAACACGTGAACGAAGTCTGGTTTGACTACATCAAGAAGGCGTTGATAGTGCGTCACCAACAACACGCTTCGGTCCGGTGAGCGCATCTGATTGATGCCTTCACCCACAATGCGTAATGCATCCACATCAAGGCCTGAATCGGTCTCATCCAGAAGCGCGAGCGTTGGCTCGAGTAATTGCATCTGCAAAATTTCATTCCGCTTTTTCTCACCACCTGAGAACCCTTCGTTCACGTTCCGATGCAGGAATGCTTCATCCATCTGCATAACTTTGAGTTTTTCACGCACCAGCTTTAAAAATTCGCCGGCTTTCAGTTCAGGTTGTCCGCGATGTTCACGAACCGCGTTGACGGCGGCTTTCAGTAGATAAATATTTTTGACACCAGGAATTTCGACCGGATATTGGAAGGACAAGAAGACTCCTGCCCAAGCGCGCTCTTCGGGCTCAAGTTCCAAGAGATTTTGGCCCTGATAAATCACTTCACCGTCGGTGACTTCATACTCATCACGGCCGGCTAACACTGAAGACAGCGTACTCTTGCCGGATCCATTAGGACCCATGATGGCATGGATCTCACCAGTCTTGATCTCGAGGTTGATTCCTTTGAGGATCGGCTTATCGCCAACCCGTGCGTGTAAATTTCGAATAGACAGCATTAGCCAACTGCTCCTTCAAGTGTGATGCCTAGGAGTGCTTCGGCTTCCACCGCAAACTCCATCGGAAGTTTCTGGAAGACTTCTTTGCAGAAGCCATTGACCACCATGTTGAGTGCATCCTCTTCGGTCATGCCTCGCGTTCTTAAATAAAACAACTGATCGTCACTCACCTTTGACGTCGTTGCTTCATGCTCAAGTTGTGCGCTTGGCTCCTCAGCTTCGACGTATGGAAAGGTGTGCGCGCCGCATTGATCACCGATTAATAAGGAGTCGCATTGGGTAAAGTTTCTGGCATCGACGGCGCCGGGTAGCACTTTGACCAGGCCACGATAGGCATTTTGGCCCCGTGCGGTTGAGATCCCTTTTGAAATAATGGTCGAGCGTGTGCGTGGGCCGATGTGAATCATCTTGGTGCCGGTATCAGCCTGCTGTTTTTTGCCAGCAACAGCAACAGAATAAAATTCACCCACAGAATCCGCGCCGATCAAGACACAACTTGGATATTTCCATGTGATTGAAGATCCAGTTTCGAGTTGGGTCCAGCTGATTTTTGAGCGGTCACCGCGGCATTCACCACGCTTGGTGACGAAGTTATAGATCCCGCCTTTCCCTTCATCATCACCAGCGAACCAGTTTTGAACGGTGGAGTACTTGATCTCAGCATCGGTTTCAGCAACGAGCTCTACGACTGCCGCATGCAGTTGGTTCTCGTCTCGCTGAGGTGCCGTACAACCCTCGAGGTAGGATACATAAGAGCCTTCTTCGGCCACAATCAATGTCCGCTCAAACTGACCGGTGTTTTGCTGATTGATCCGGAAATAAGTGGACAGCTCCATCGGGCAACGAACGCCCTTTGGAATGTAGACAAATGAGCCGTCTGAAAACACGGCTGAATTGAGTGCGGCGTAGTAATTGTCATTTTGAGGTACCACTGCACCTAAGAACTTTTTCACAAGCTCGGGATGTGAGTGCACAGCTTCAGATAATGGACAAAAAACCACGCCGGCTTCATGTAATTTCTCTTTGAAGGTGGTCACCACACTCACCGAGTCAAACACAGCATCGACCGCGACGCCTGCGAGCATTTTCTGCTCCTCAAGTGGAATGCCGAGCTTGTTGTAGGTCTCGATTAACGCAGGATCGACCTCATCCAGGCTTTGCGGTCCGTCTCCTTGCTTTTTGGGTGCAGAGAAATAACTGATGGACTGAAAATCGATCGGTGGATAGTCAACATGGGCCCAGTCAGGTGGGGTCATCTTCAACCATTTCGCATAGGCTTCCAATCGCCATTCCAGAAGCCACTCAGGCTCTCCTTTCCGTGTCGAAATTTCTCGAATCACGTCCTCATTGAGGCCAGGCGGCAGGGTATCGGACTCGATGTCAGTTACGAACCCATATTTATAGTCTTGGTCGACTAACTGATCGATTTCTTGTTGACTCATCAATGCACCTCCAAAGTTTCTATCCGACGATCTGATCGCGCATAGAGCGTATGTGGGCTAATCAGGTCCTCTAACGTTGTTTTCGTCAGAATGTGATCGACCTGATCACCTAATTCCCGCCACCGTGACATCACTGAACAGTGGTCGGTGAGTCGACACAGCGTTTCGTCTGTACCGCACTCCGTGATAGCCGTCGGTCCTTCGATGGCCTCGATAATGGTTTTCACCGGAATTTGTGAAGGTGGTCGCGCGAGGCTATACCCGCCTCGAGCACCCTGAGTTGAATTCAGGACGCCGCCCTTGACGAGAAGTTTCAGTAACTTAATGCAGGTCGGCTTCGGGACTGAGGAGTCTTCGGAGAGCTGTCCCGCTGACCACAAGACGTCAGGTTGCCTGGCCATCTGGGCCAAGATCACAGACGCGTAATCAGTCAGTTTTGACAGACGAACCATTCGCACACCACGTATTCATTTCCGGATGCGAATTATATAGGACTGAATAGGTCCTATATCAAGAGCGAATTAGGCTTTGGCGATTAAATTCGCGGCCTCAGCTTTTAAACGCTGCAACATCGAAGCCAGTCCATTTGCTCGGGTGGGAGATAAATGTTGAGATAAACCAATCGCTTCCACAAATTCTGGCTCTGTTGTGACGATCTCTGTTGCGGATGCATCTGAGTAGAGTCTGACGACCAGAGCGATGAGTCCTGAAACAATGGCTGCATCGGAATTTGCACGAATATTCACGTGATTGGCATCACCATCGACGACCATCCAGACTTGTGACTGGCATCCTCGAACCAGGTTTCCTTCGTTTTTTTCTGAATCGGTCAGGGGCTCGAGTTCTTTTCCGAGGTCGATCAAATATTGGTATTTATCCATCCAGGAATCAAAAAACTGGAACTCATCAATAATTTCTTGTTGTCTATCACTCAATTGCATGTGGGGTCTCACTTCAAAAGCTCACGACAGGGTATACTCCGTCGCAAATTTACGAAACTCACAGGTTGTTATGTCCAACGCTTATTCAATCCAAGTCACGTCTGAAACGTTTGAAGCAGACGTTATCCAAAAATCACAGGAAACCCCTGTATTAGTCGATTTTTATGCGGAATGGTGTGGCCCATGTAAGAGTTTAGGTCCCATTCTTGAGCGATTAGCCGATGAATATTCGGGAGCCTTTATTCTGGCCAAGGTTGATTCTGACGCCGAGCAGATGCTGGTTGCCGGGATGGGTGTCCGCTCACTTCCGACTGTGGTGTTGTTTAAAAACGGCCAACCAGCAGACCATTTCATGGGTGCGCTCCCAGAAGGCGAAATCCGAGCGATGTTGGATAAGCATGTCGAGCGGGTCGAAGCCTCACCCCTAGAGCGTGCGGCTGAGTTGGTTGAGATGGGTCAGTATGACGAAGCGATCGCGTTGTATCAGTTGATCACCGCCGATGATCCGGAGAACTATGATGTGTACCTGGATATGGCGCAGGCGCTGTTGAAGAAAGGCGATCTTGAGAGTGCTGAGGCCATCATTGAGCGGCTACCCGATGTGGAAAAAATGGACCCGCGTGCCAAATCCATCTTGGCCGGCAAAGCCTTTCAGGATCTTTTGACGGGTGCTCCTGATCGTGCGACTTGCGAGTCGCGCGTTGCTGGCAATGAACAAGACAGTGAGGCGCGTTATTTCTTGGCAGCTCACCTGATGGTGTCAGATGAAGTTGAAGCGGCGATTGATCATTTGCTGGTCATCGTGCGGACTGACCGGACGTACAACGAAGATGCTGCCCGATTGTTATTGATCCAGATTTTTGATCGCTTGGGGAACGAAGACCCGCGTGCGCGCGCAGGTCGGAAGCAACTTGCTGCCCTTCTGATGGTGTAGTTGTGAGCGAGAAACCAACGAACTTTATTCGTACCAAGATTGCAGATCAGATCAAGCAGGGGCAAATCTCGGAAATCGTCACGCGTTTTCCGCCAGAGCCCAATGGCTATCTTCATGTGGGGCATGCCAAAAGCATCTGTCTGAACTTTGGCCTGGCTGAAGAATTTGGCGGTCGTTGTCATCTGCGGTTTGACGATACCAACCCTGAAAAAGAATCTCAGGAATACATCGATGCGATCGAAAATGATGTGCGCTGGCTTGGATTTGAATGGTCGAAACTGTGTCATACCGCCGATTATTTCGAGCAACTCTTTGATTGGGCCTTACATCTCATCCGCAATGGTGATGCTTATGTGGATGAGCAGTCCGCGGAAGCCATGCGCCTCAACCGTGGGACCCTAACCGAGCCAGGGATTGACAGCCCTTATCGGGATCGTTCACCAGAGGAGAACGAAGCACTTTTTTGCAAAATGCGAGACGGTGAGCTACCTGAGGGAGCAGCAGTTTTACGGGCAAAAATCTCGATGTCAGCGCCCAATGTGAACTTACGTGATCCGGCGCTGTATCGGATTCGACACATCGCGCACCCGCGGGCTGGTGATCAGTGGTGTATCTACCCGACTTACGATTATGCGCACGGTCAGAGTGACGCGATTGAAGGGATCACGCACTCGCTGTGTACGCTTGAGTTTGAAGATCATCGGCCCCTTTATGAGTGGCTTTTGAAAAAGCTTCCCGTCCCCAGTCGTCCCAAACAGACCGAGTTTAGCCGGCTTGAGCTCGAAGGAACTGTGACTAGCAAGCGAAAGCTCAATGCATTGGTTCAAGCAGGGCATGTCTCGGGATGGGATGATCCCAGAATGCCGACCATCGCTGGAATGCGTCGTCGAGGATATTCACCTGAAGGCATTCGGTTATTTTGTGAGCGCATTGGCGTCACGCGAAAACCAAACACGATCGAACTACAGATTCTGGAAGGTTCTGTTCGTGATGATCTCGAGGGACGTGCGCACAAAGCGATGGCGGTGCTCGATCCACTGAAGGTGGTGGTCACCAATTGGGATCAAGCACCACTGGAATTGACGGTTCCCTGGCATCCCAAGCGTCCGGAATTTGGATCCCGTACGATGTCGTTCGGGCGTGAACTCTATATCGATCGTTCGGACTTTGCATTGGATCCACCGGAGGGTTTTTTCCGACTGATTCCTGGCGGCAGTGTCCGTTTAAAGTACGGTTTTATTGTTGATTTTGACGATGTGGTGATTGGCGACGACGGACAGGTGTCTGAAGTCCATGTCCGCTACGATCCAGCAACCCGCTCAGGTCAAGACCAGTCAGGTCGGAAAGTGAAAGGCACGATTCATTGGGTGCATGCTGAATCCGCCTGTGCTGTTGATGTGCATCTCTATGATCGGTTGTTTACGGTCCCGGATCCCGGAAGCTACGACGACCCTGCATCTGTGATCAATCCGGAATCATTACGTGTCGGACAAGCGTGGGCTGAGCCATCGCTACAGACGCTGATGCCCGAGGCCTATTTCCAGTTCGAACGCGTCGGATTCTTCAAACAAGATCCTGCCTCTGAAGCCGGTCGAATGATTTACAACCGTTCAGTGACATTGAAAGACGCGTGGGCAAAAAAACAGTAGTCCTTCCGCCGACCGAAGTGGTCGATCCCTCCGGTCGAACATTCGACCGCTTGCCTGTATTGGAGCAACTCGATCGATTGCTAGCTTCTCAAGCACAGGCAATTGAGGCGGTCCGTCACATTGCGTTGTCAATTGGCGAGGCTGTCGATGCGTCCGCTGACCGATTGAGGGGTAGCGATGGGCGTTTGATGTATGCAGGCGCCGGTTGTTCGATTCGAATCGGGGTTCAAGACGGGGTTGAATTGGTTCCGACCTTTGGTTGGCCACTCGCTCGACTGGCATATCTGATTGCTGGCGGGCCTCGTGCGTTGTCTGTGTCTGTTGAGGGGGCGGAGGATGATGCGATTGACGCGGAGCGACAAGTGTCTGAGCAGTTGGTTTCGCAGTCTGACGTGGTGATTGGGATTGCTGCATCTGGGAATACACCCTTTACCTGTCGAGTCCTTGAAGAAGCCAAGGCGCGCGGCGCGTTGACAATTGGAGTGACCTCAAATCCGCAAGCGAGGCTAGCCGAGATTGCGGATCATGGACTGGTTACAGAAACTGGGGCCGAGGTGCTGGCAGGTTCCACTCGACTGGGTGCTGGAACGGCTCAAAAGGCATTATTGAATGCGTTTTCGACCACGCTCATGACCCAGCTTGGCCGCGTGCTTGGCAATGAGATGCTCTGTGTGCAGGCGACGAACGCCAAACTCAAAGACCGACAAGCTCGGATCTTGGCAGGTCAGATCGATCGGCTGAGCACCGCTGAGGCTTATCAACTGTTGTCCGATCTTGATTGGAATCTGCAAGCCGGTTTACTTGTTGCTTCCGGCTGGACTGTTTCCGAAGCCCTTGATGCGTTGGCTCTAGAGAGACCATTGAGAGAGTTGTTAAGGTCTCGCTGATCGAACGTGACCGTTGCTTTCACAGTCGGGGTCGAGTGCGCACATGGCGTCATAGTGCGATAAGAAAATTTGACCCGTTAAATGCGCTTTAAAGCCCACTCGGTCGAGCCGATCCATCACTGGGCCTTTGACCTCAGATAAGTGAAATCGAATCCCTTGGGAATCTAGCCGTTCGTTGATGGACTCCAGCACTTCAAGGCCAGAGGCATCAATTTCGTTGATTGCTGTGCATAAAAGCACTAAGTCAGTGAGGTTCTTGTTGGTGTTGAGAAGCTGATTGACTGCATCTTCGAAGGTATGGCCATTTAAGAAATACAACATTTCATCTAAACGTACAGCCAGGACTTTTTCACTTTTTAACACCTGATGACGATCAGCATTTCTAAAGTGTTGAGTGCCTGGAATTTGACCAATCACGGCAAAATGTGGGCGCGCGATTTTAGCGAGTAAAAAGCTGATGGACACTAAAATACCCGCGATAATCCCTGCTTCGACTCCGATTCCTAACACGATCACGATGGTTGTTGTCATGGCGACGAAGTCGGATTTTGAAAAAACCCAAACGCGATGAATGGCTTTCAGATCGACCAAAGAGAGAACTGCCACAATGACGGTAGCCGCAAGGACGGCTTTGGGTAAGAACTCAAACAATGGCGTCAAGAATAAAGCGGTTAGCGCAATCATGACGGCCGTCATGACCCCAGCTAAGGGGGTGCGTGCCCCCGCGTCAAAGTTCACCACCGAGCGTGAGAAACCCCCTGTGACTGGAAATCCCCCACCTAACCCACTGGCGATATTGGCTGCTCCGAGTCCAATCAGTTCTGGATTGGGTTGAATCCGCTCGCGTCGACGAGCCGCTAATGTGTGGCCAACGCTCACGGACTCGACGAAGCCGACGATGGATATCAGGAAGGCGGCCGGCAATAGTTCACGTGCGAGGGTCCAATCAAGGGCGGGAAGAGCGGGAGTGGGTAAGCCTTTCGGGATCACGCCAACAATGGAGACGCCGAACTGGTTCAATGCGAAGAGGCTGACTGCAGCAGTCGAGAGAATGACGGCCATGACTGGGCCTGCCTTACTGACTGTGCTGGCGGCTTCTGATGAGAGTCCTAATCGGATTAACAGGGGTTTGAGTCCGCTTCGGACCCAAAATAGAAAGGCGATGGACAGTCCGCCGATGATCAGCGTCGGTCCATTGGTTTCCTGAATGTGCGTCGCGAGATCAACAAGAATGCCTGGCAAGTCATGCCCGTTGACTGGGATTCCCAGAACATGCTTGAGCTGACTGAATGCGATGAGGATTGCTGATGCGCTAATAAATCCTGAAATCACCGGATGGGACAATAAATTGGCTAAAAATCCCGCGCGGGCGAGGCCCAGTCCCATTAAGATCACTCCTGACAACAGGCCCAATAGAATGGCAGCACCTAAATACTCTGGGGTTCCTTGAGTCGCCACCTGACTGATGGCGGCTGCC
This sequence comes from Litorivicinus sp., assembly GCA_009886945.1. Taxonomy (GTDB): domain Bacteria; phylum Pseudomonadota; class Gammaproteobacteria; order Pseudomonadales; family Litorivicinaceae; genus HIMB30. The sequence goes on along the minus strand of QXYM01000055.1, from coordinate 28,241 downwards.
GTCATGAGTGACACGACCGCCACAGGCCCGACAGCGAGTGTCATGCTAGAGCCAAAGAGCGCATAGGCAACTAAGGGTAAGATCGACGCGTACAGGCCGACTTCAGGCGGAAGCCCAACAAGCATCGCATAAGCGAGTGATTGCGGGATCAGCATGATGGTGACGATCACGGCTGCGACCGCGTCGTCACTTAGTTTGGATTGATTGTAGGTCTTAATCCATTCAAGTATTGGGAGTCTTGGCACGTTCCGGTATTGCGAGAATTTCTCGTCCTTTGAGCATGAGATCAAAGTACATCGGGATCAAGTATTTGGCTTTGACAGCCCACCAGATCGATCGAGGTACGGTTGGATCCAGTCCTTTGATTGTGGGTAATAGCTTCCCGCCATATCCAAATTCCGCCATCACAACCTTTCCCCGTTCCACCGTGAGGGGACAGCTGCCGTAACCATCGTATTGGTAATCGGGCGTTGTGTGATTGAGCAATTGATGGATGTTTCGAGCCACCACTGGGGCTTGTTTTCTGACTGCTGCTGCAGTTTTCGCGTTGGGCGCACTGATCACATCACCGAGGCCGAAAATATTTGCGTAGGTGTTGTGTTGCAGTGTGTCCTGATTGACATCAAGCCAGCCTGCGTCATTGGAGAGCGGGCTATTTTTGATGAAATCCGGGGATGTTTGCGGAGGCACCGCATGTAAATAATCAAAATGCTCTTCCACTTCGGTGATCTTGCCTTCGGCGTCGGTCACTTGAAAGGTTGCGATCTGATTGGCGCCATCCACGTGGATGAGGTTGGAATTGAACTTCAGTTGGGCGCCATATTTTTCGATGTAGGAATTCAAGACGGGGACAAATTCCGCGACTCCAAACAACACCGCTCCTGCGTTCCGGAATTCGATATCGATGTCGCTTAAACACCCCTGTTGCCGCCAGTAATCAGCAGCGAGATAAAGGGCTTTTTGCGGCGCTCCTGCACACTTAATTGGCATCGGCGGTTGGGTGAAAATGGCTTTTCCTGACTTGAGATTTTGAATGCACTCCCAAGAGTAGGGTGCGAGATCGTAGCGGTAATTGCAGGACACGCCATTGTGTCCAAGTGTATCTTGAAGGCCGGGAATCGCGTCATAGTCCACTTTCAATCCGGGTGCGACTATCAACACTTTATAGGTCACATCGACGCCATTGGCGAGCGTGATGAAATCGCTGTCAGGATGGAATTCTGTGACCGCTTCTTGAACCCAGGAGACCTTTTTGGGGATCACTGAATCCATGGGTCGCACGGTTTTTTCTTGTGGCATGAGACCGCTGCCAACCAAGGTCCATCCTGGCTGATAATAGTGTTCGTCAGCTGGATCAAATACCGTGACGGTTAGCTTGGGATTTTGTTTGAGCAGAGACGCAGCGGCAGCTAAGCCACCCGCTCCGGCCCCGACAATCGCAATATCGACTTGCATGATTGACCTCTTCCGTTGGTTTTATTATCCGAGTCTGTGCCTACATGGTTACAAGCGGTGCGCGATATCGACGACGCTGAGCCCTGCGCGGTCAACAGTCTCAACCAGCGTATTGACATCTTGTTTCCCAGCTTCCGAGAGCGCCCACAATTTGGCACATCGGGCGCCCGATCGACAATAGGTCAGTGTGGGTGTCGGTAATTCGGCAAGGATCGCAGCGTGTTGCGCAACATCTGTTTCGGTAATGTTGGCTCCATTGACCGGCAAATACCGAAACTCGAGTCCTAATGCATTGGCTTTTTGAGCCATGGCATCGGCTTCGGCATGCGGCTCACCTTCTTCGTCAGGACGATTACAGACCACCGCTTTGAAACCAGCTTCCTTCACGGCCTCGAGATCATCGAGGGTGAGTTGGTCAGCAACAGCGAGTTCAGGCGTCAATTCGCGAATAATCATGGTGCCTCCTTAAACGGCATCAAGAGGAATTTTTAGATAGCGTACGCCATTATCCTCTGCTGGAGGAAGTTCTCCAGCACGCATGTTGATCTGTACAGATGGCAAGATTAACGCGGGCATATTCAGTGTTTTGTCCTTAGCGGTGCGCATTTCGACAAATTCATCCTCAGAGATTCCATCATGCACGTGCAGATTGGACGCTTTTTGTTCGGCCACTGTGGTTTGGTATTTCATCTCTCGCCCATTAGGCATGTAGTCATGACACATGAACATGCGGGTCTCAGGCGGAAGAGCGAGAAGACGCTGAATGCTGTGATACAGGATCCGTGCATCACCACCTGGGAAATCACATCGGGCGGTTCCAAAGTCAGGCATGAACAACGTGTCACCCACAAACAATGCATCACCAATGTGGTAGGTCATGCACGCGGGTGTGTGGCCGGGTGTGTGCATGGCTGTTGCCGTTAAGCCGCCGATTGAGAAAGTGTCTCCGTCGTCGAAGAGCGCATCAAACTGGGAACCATCACGACGAAATTCAGGTTCTGCGTTAAAAAGGTTGCCAAAAATGGTCTGCACATCGGTGATGTGCGTCCCGATGCCGATTTGTCCGCCGAGTTGATTATGTAAATAGGGTGCAGCCGAGAGATGATCTGCGTGCACATGGGTCTCGACAATCCATTCAACCGACAATCCCTCTGATTTGACCATGTGAATGACTTGATCTGCACTGTCTGTCTTGGTTCGGCCGCTGGCAGCGTCATAATCGAGCACTGAATCGATGATGGCGCAAGATGCTGAGTTGGGATCTTTCACCACATAAGTCAGGGTCCAAGTCGCAGGATCAAAAAAAGCACGAACGTCTGGTTTCATCTCAATCTCCTCGCTCTCAGAGCGTTTAGTTATAACCTTATATCAACGTCGCCAGAGATTCGATACTATTCGGCGCTGTTTGGCCTTGAGGTGTATCAAAAATGACTGAATTTACTCCGGTTCTTTCCCTGTCGGGAGGGTTATTGATTGGTTTGTCAGCTGCAGCAGCCTTTGTGCTGCTTGGTCGCGTGATCGGCATGACTGGGATTGTTGCACGAACCTTGGATTTTGATTTCGGTGAAGGATCCTGGCGGCCATTCTTTTTGCTTGGTCTCATTCTGACGCCATTGATCTTGTCTTTGGTTGCTCCCTCGCCCCATGGCTTTGAGCCAATGGGTTTGATCCCCATGTTGATTGGTGGGTTTCTGGTTGGATATGGATCACGCGTCGGTTCTGGCTGTACCAGCGGTCACGGGATTTGTGGAATTTCAAGACTATCCAAACGTTCGATCGTCGCCACTTGCACCTTTATGACGACGGCGGTCCTGACGGTCTTTGTGATTCGGCATCTGATGGGGGGTGCATCATGATTCAGGTGATCGCGCTGGTTTTGGGTGCGTTGTTTGGCGCAGGCCTGTATATCGCTGGAATGACCAATCCGGCAAAAATTGTGAACTTTTTAGATATCGCCGGAACCTGGGATCCCAGCTTGATTTTCGTCATGGGTGGCGGAATTCCTGTCGCGGCCATTGGATTTATCATGCTTCGCCGTCGAGCCGCGCCGGTGATTTTTGCGGATAGCCAAGTACCACAGGGGGGCGAGATTGATCGTCCATTGGTTCTGGGCAGTGCGGTCTTCGGGATCGGCTGGGGAATTTCGGGTCTTTGTCCGGGTCCTGCATTTGCGTCGGTCTTGCTGGAGCCTGGCGTGATTATTCCGTATTTAGTCGCTTTGGTCCTTGGGAGTCTTGCTTACGAGCGATTCCATCGGTAGCGTTTGGTCTTTCCAACGACTCGAAGGGTCCTCCATTGACGCTTGAATCCACTGAAGCCTTCGAAAGGCTTCCACTCAAAACCTACACAGAGAAGGCGTACCTTGATTATTCGATGTACGTCATTCTTGACCGCGCCCTTCCACACATCGGCGACGGCCTGAAGCCTGTCCAGCGGCGAATCGTCTATGCCATGAGCGAACTCGGCTTGTCGGCGCAGTCCAAGCATAAAAAATCCGCGCGAACAGTCGGCGATGTCTTGGGTAAGTTTCACCCGCATGGTGATTCCGCGTGTTATGAGGCGATGGTGCTGCTTGCGCAACCATTTTCGACCCGCTACCCACTGGTCGATGGGCAAGGGAATTGGGGGAGTCCTGATGACCCTAAAAGCTTTGCAGCCATGCGTTACACCGAAGCCCGGTTGACCGCGATTGCCAAGATTTTGCTGGATGAATTGGGTCAGGGAACTGTCGATTGGCAGCCCAATTTTGATGGCACATTAAAGGAGCCGAAATTACTGCCGGCACGAGTGCCTTCGATTTTGCTCAATGGAACTACTGGCATCGCAGTGGGTATGGCGACAGATATTCCGCCGCATAATCTTCGAGAAGTGGTCAATGCCGCTGTGCACTTATTGGATCATCCTGATGCATCGGTCAGCGAGCTGATGCAGTTTGTTCCAGGACCTGATTATCCGACCACCGCGGAAATCATTTCATCGCCGGCAGATCTGGCCAAAGTCTACGAAACAGGAAATGGCTCAATTCGGATGCGTGCGACCTACGTCACTGAAGATGGCGATATTGTGATTCATGCTCTTCCGCACCAGGCATCACCGGCGCGGATTTTGGAACAGATTGCGGCACAGATGCAGGCAAAAAAACTCCCGATGATTGTCGATTTGCGTGATGAATCGGATCATGAAAATCCGATTCGACTGGTGTTGACTCCGCGCTCCAATCGAGTGAATGCAGAAGAGGTGATGACTCACTTGTTCGCAACCACGGACCTTGAGAAAACTTATCGCGTCAACCTCAATATGATCGGAGTTGACGGCCGTCCGCAGGTGAAATCGCTTCGCACGATTTTGAGTGAGTGGTTGGATTGGCGGCGGCTCACAGTGACGCGTCGATTGACGCATCGTCTTGATCAGGTTGTGGATCGTTTGCACATCCTTGAAGGCTACTTGGTCGCCTATCTCAATATTGATGAAGTGATTCGGATTATTCGTGAAGAGGATGAGCCAAAAACGGAGTTGATGGAGCGGTTTGGGCTCAGCGAGGTCCAGGCCAATGCCATCTTGGATTTGAGATTGCGTCATTTGGCGAAGCTTGAAGAAGAGAAAATTCAGGCGGAACAGCAAGATCTGGAAACGGAGCGGACCTATCTGGAAGGAGTGCTTGGATCACGGTCAAAAATGACCAAGCTGATGCGGGATGAGTTGACTCGCGACCTGGAGACTTACGGCGACGACCGTCATTCACCCATCGTTGTTCGCCAGGAAGCACGCGCCCTTCGGGAAGATCAACTGGTGGCTTCAGAACCAGTGACAGTGGTCTTGAGTGACAATGGTTGGATCCGTTCGGCCAAGGGGCACGATATCGATCCTGGCGCCTTATCGTATAAGGCCGGCGATCAGTATCTGACCTCAGTTCAGGGCCGATCGAATCAACCGCTGGTGGCGTTTGACACGTCAGGCAGGGCCTATTCGGTGCTCACCCACACGTTGCCCTCAGCGCGGAGTCAGGGTGAGCCCCTGTCTGGGCGAATTGATCTGGCTGCTGGAGCCAAGGTCACACAATTGGCATTGGCTGACGAATCGACCAAGTGGGTATTAACGACCGATTACGGCTACGGATTTATCTGTCAACACGGCGATTTACTGGGTCGAAACAAGGCAGGAAAATCGGTCGTGAACTGTGGTGATGCGAAGCTACTCCCGCCGGTGATGATTGCCGATCCTGAGCTGTCGCGCATTGCAGTTGCGGTCTCTACTGGTCATTTGTTGGTGTTTGAAGCTCATGAACTCCCTGAGCTGTCGAAAGGTAAGGGCAATAAGCTCGTGCAGATTCCGCCGGCCCTCTTAAAAGATGGGCATCGTGTCACAGCGGTTGCTGTTTTACCGCCACTTCGATCGCTTCGTGTGATTGCAGGTAAACGTCATGTGACGCTGTCCCCGGCTGATTTAGATAACTTTGTTGGCGAGCGTGCTCGTCGTGGAAAACTGCTACCGCGAGGATTTCAGAGAGTGGATCACCTGGAGGCTGAGTCGTGAGACTGCTCTGGTTTGTCAGCGAGGTGGGTCATCGTGCGGCATTTGAGCAATGGCTTGACCAAGCGGGAATCTCGCATTGGCAACCTGTGACGCGCAAGCCGACCGATCTTTGCGTTGAGCCCAGTTGTGATTGCATCGAGTTGTCGGTTGAAGCCATTGATGAAGGTCAGCTTTGCGAGGCTGCAGAAGCGGTGAAAACCGATTGGTTGCTGGTCCGAGATGAGCGTCCAAGGCTTGCGCTATTCGATATGGATTCCACCTTGATTCAGCAGGAGGTGATTGATCAATTGGCCGGCGCATTCGGGTTGGGTGATCAAGTGTCTGCGATCACTGAGCGGGCGATGCGAGGTGAACTGGATTTTATTGCGAGTTTTACCGAACGGTTGGGGTTGCTGCGAGGCCTTGCAGAGACCGAACTGGATTCGGTGTATGCCAACTTGACGCTGATGCCAGGCGCTGATGTGTTGACTGCAAATCTTTCTGCCGCTGGCGTTCGTTTGGGGATTGTCTCTGGAGGATTTTCCTATTTCGCTGACCGCATCGGTGCGCGCTTAGGCATGGATTTTGTGTTATCGAACGTTCTTCAATGCCGACATGGTCAGGTCACGGGGGAGGTCATTCCGCCAGTGATTGATGGATCAATGAAGCTCAAGACTTTGCAGTCTGAAGTCAAAGCCCTTGGGATCTCGTTGGCTGAGACCATCGCGGTGGGTGATGGCGCCAATGACATTCCGATGTTAAAGGCATCTGGAATTGGGGTGGCGCATCATGCCAAACCGAAAGTGCGCGCTGAGGCCAATCATTGTTTGAATTATCAGGATCTCAGTGCGTTGTCGTATCTGGTTAAATTCTGATTGTCGGATGCGTCTTTTCGCGAGTGTTGGTAAACTCGCCGCCTTTGCATGTGGTTCTAGGGACGGATTGTGACACGACCCAGCTGGATTTTGCCTGATGGTATGGAGGAATGCCTCCCGGAAGAGGCGTGGGCGATCGAAGACGGCCGCCGCCAGTGCTTGGATTTATTCCGCGAGGCTCATTTTGGACTCATCATGCCTCCGATGGTGGAGTATTTAGACAGCTTAACGAGCGGTGTTGGACAGGATTTGGCCGATCAAATCATGGTCATCACCGACCGTGTGTCGGGTCGGTTGATGGGAATTCGTCCAGACATGACTCCACAGGCGGCGCGCATTGATGCGCATGCCTTAAATGAATCGGGAACCACCCGTCTTTGTTATTGTGGCAGTGTCCTGCGCGCTGTGGCCTCTGGTGGGGATTCCAGTCGTTCGCCGTTGCAATTAGGGGCGGAAATCTTCGGGAATCCAGAGATCGCAGCGGACATCGAGGTGGTGCAGCTTGCGCTTGATACGGTGCGATTATTTACTGATGAGCCATTAATGATCGATTTCGGCCATGCCGGCGCGCTGAAGGCAGTGTTGGCGAATCAGTCGGCGAGTTTCCAAGCAGACGCCTTAGATGCACTGGCGCGGAAAGATCTTGATGCTCTCGCGGGCCTTGAAAAGACCGTGCCAGAGATCGCTGTGTTTCAGAATGCCTACGGTGATTTGGATACCGTGCTCGATGCACTGAAAGGCCATGAGATGTTGGATCAGGCGTGCATCGATATTTCTCAGGTTCGACGTGGCTTGAGTGCAGAGCAAATTTCTTGGTATTGCGATCTTGGTGAAACGCATGGGTTGAATTACCACACCGGTCTGGTGTTCGGCATCTATTCGTTGAAACGGGATCAATTATTGGTTCGAGGCGGTCGCTATGACCACGTCGGAGAGTCTTTTGGCAGGGCGCGAGCAGCAACAGGGTTCAGCGCCGATTTGAAAACACTGGTTCGTCTCGCGAACTGAGTTAGGTCCATTACATATGCATCAGAGTTTAGTCATCCTTGGTAGCCAGTGGGGCGATGAAGGCAAAGGAAAAATCGTTGATCTACTGACTGAAAAAGTGGATTACGTGATTCGTTATCAGGGTGGACACAACGCAGGCCACACGTTGGTGGTGGATGGCGTGAAAACAGCGCTGCATCTCATCCCGTCTGGCATTTTACGTTCCCATGTTCGTTGTGTGATTGGTAATGGCGTGGTGTTGTCACCAGAAGCGTTGGTGAAAGAAATTAAGATGCTCGAAGAGCGCGGGCATTCGGTGGTTGATCGACTGCACGTTTCCACCAACTGTCCGTTGATCATGCGAGTCCATGTTGCCCTAGACCAGGCGCGTGAGGCTGCGCGCGGCGAAGCAAAAATCGGGACGACTGGACGCGGGATCGGTCCGGCGTATGAGGATAAGGTGTCGCGTCGTGGTTTGCGGGTCGCGGATGCGATGGATCCGGTTCGGTTTGCCGAAAAGGTCCGTGAACTGATGCAGTATCACAATTTCATTCTGACGCATCTCTACCAGACTGAGGCAGTTGACGTAGAAGCGATGATTGAGGAGACGCTTGAGGCGGTGAGTTATTTCAAGACGGCAGTTTGTGACACGGTGGACTTGGTTCACCGGAGCCGTCGGGATGGCAAAATTATGCTGTTTGAGGGTGCGCAAGGCAGTCTGCTCGATATCGATCATGGGACCTATCCCTTTGTCACCAGTTCCAATACCACAGCCGGTGGCGTCGCTACGGGCTCAGGGCTTGGTCCACGATATATTGATGCGATTTTGGGGATTACTAAAGCCTATGCAACGCGCGTCGGTGCAGGCCCCATGCCGACAGAATTGTTCGACTCGGTGGGAGAGCATTTGGCGGTCAAGGGTCAGGAAGTGGGCACGACAACCGGTCGTGGTCGTCGTTGTGGGTGGTTTGATGCAGTGGCTGTGCGTCACGCCATTGAAGTCAATTCCATCAGTGGCATTTGCTTGACTAAGCTCGACGTGTTGGATGGGTTGTCCGAAGTGAAGATGTGTGTCGCCTACGAACTACCGAATGGCCAAGTGATTGATTATTTGCCAAGTGGCGACGATTTTTGTGCAGCAAAGCCGATCTACGAAACCATGCCTGGTTGGTCTGACAGCACTTTTGGTACAACCTCACTTGACGAAATGCCACTCGCCGCGAAAGAATACGTTCAACGGTTGGGTGAATTGGTTGGTGCGCCGATTGACATTGTCAGTACAGGCCCCGACCGCGAACAAACAATCGTGATTACTACGCCTTTTGGTGTAGACTAGTGTGCAGGGGCAGCATTTGTTGTCCTCGACTAACAACAAAAACGCATACACAGACCGTCGTGGGTGAAAACACCCGACTTTAGGAGCCGCAGTGGATGATTGGCTCCACGACCGTCCGCTATCGGGAGGTAACTATGTCAAAAGGGCACTCGCTACAAGACCCTTTTCTGAATATCTTGCGCAAGGAGCGCGTTCCAGTGTCGATATTCTTAGTCAATGGAATCAAACTTCAGGGTCAAATTGAATCATTCGATCAATTCGTCGTTCTTCTGAAAAACACTGTCAGCCAAATGGTTTATAAACATGCGATCTCGACAGTTGTTCCTGCTCGGAATGTCAAAATTCCAGCCAGTGGAATGGATGATGAAGACGGCGATGATCGCTACGATTTAGACAGTTAAAGATCAGCCAGAGATTGCAATAGGGTGCCGGGTCGTCTAGACTCCCGCGCCCTACTGCCTGTCTAACAGTCAGTCTCCTTGCCATTCGGATGGGCCGAGTGGCGAAACCCGTAAGGAGTCATAATGAACCATTACGAAATCGTTTTGCTGTTCCATCCGGATCAGTCAGAGCAGGTTCCTGCCATGATGGAACGGTACACAAATACCGTGACTGAGGGCGGAGGATCTGTCCATCGCTTTGAAGATTGGGGTCGTCGCCAACTGGCTTATCCGATCAACGATCTGCACAAAGCTCACTATGTTCTTTGGAACATCGAAAGCTCAGTGGATGTTCTTGACGAACTGACCACCACCTTCCGTTTTAACGATGCTGTGTTGCGTAACATGGTGATCAAGCGGAAAGACGCGGTGACTGATATTTCTCCGATTAAAGCTGCTGAAAGCCGTCAGGATCGTGACCGCTCAGAACGTCGCCGTGATCGCGATGCTGAGTCCTCAGAGACTGATGATGTCGACAATGCAGAAGTTGATGATGTCGAAGACGTCGTTAATTCTGAAGAAGCAACTGAAGAGTAAGGAAGAGAAATATGTCACGTTTTTTCCGTCGTCGTAAATTCTGTCGTTTCTCTGCTGAAAATGTCACAGAAATTGACTACAAAGATCTGGATACGCTGAAGCAGTACATTACCGAAACCGGTAAAATTGTACCTTCGCGGATCACGGGGACCAGTGCAAAGTATCAGCGCCAGCTCGCGACAGCGATCAAGCGCGCGCGTTATTTGGCGTTGCTTCCTTACACGGATTCGCACGATATCTAATTAACAGGGGATACCATGGCACGGCTGGCGCACTTTTTAATGGCGTCTGAGTGGCGGGCAGCGCTGATCGCATCGGGGCTGTTGTTTTTGCCTTTATTGTCATGGGCTGGTGCTTCGGTGGTGGCGTTATATGCGCTCCGTCGAGGCCTCGACAAATCCCGATTGGTGACCCTGATCCCATTGCTTGTCGCTTCGGTGATGGCTTTTGGATTCGGTGACTCAGCAATGTTGCTGGTTTTGGTGATTACAGTTGTCTTGGCAGCCGTCCTTCACCGCACACTGAGTTGGCTTTCGGTCCTGATGGTAGGACTTGGTATTTCGCTGGCCTTGGTGTTTTTAGTCGGCGCGCTCTATGAAGAGACGCTCAAAGGTCTGGTTGCAGCGATCAAAGAAGTGGTTGCTGCGCCGGCGCAACTGTCGGCCCTTGGGGTGGATGGTCCAACAGTGGATGCATGGATGGCATCGCTGTCTGTTGGGGCACTGAGTTTTGTGCATATGGTGAGTGCGATATTCGCACTGACATTTGCGCGAGCTCTTCAAGCTCAGGCGTTTAACCCGGGTGGGTTTAAAACCGAGTTTGAGGCGGTCATTCTTCCGCCTGTGTTTGCTGTCGGATGTCTGGTCCTGGCAGCCACTGGATTTTTGATTGATCCGTGGATGCTCCGGTTCTCTCCGGTTGGTGCGCTGCCGTTAATGTTTGCCGGCATAGCATTGGTGCATGGGCTGACGGGCATGAGGGAGTCGAGAGGACTCATCATCATGTTCTACACAGCATTGGTATTTTTTACGCCATATCTCTTATTGTTGTTGGCGTTATTGGCGGTGATTGATGCGTTTGTGGACTTTCGAACACGTGCGCAGAAGGAACCACCAGAAGATGAGGATGAATAAATGGAAGTAATTCTGCTTGAGAAAGTCGGTAAGCTTGGTGCTCTGGGTGACCGGGTCACTGTCAAAGGGGGTTACGCACGTAACTTCCTACTCCCCCAAGGCCGCGCTGTGTTGGCGAACGAAGCCAATGTCGCTGAGTTTGAAGCGCGCCGTGCAGAACTTGAAAAGTCTGCACAAGAGCAACTGGATGCCGCAAATACGCGCGCCGAAGCGTTGAATGGCAAGACCGTCGCCATCACTGCGAAAGCTGGTGATGAAGGTAAGCTGTTTGGATCGATTGGAACACGTGACATCGCAGAAGCGGCTGAAGCGAACGGTTTGACATTGGATAAGAGCGAAGTGCGTCTTCCTGAAGGCCCATTGCGGAACACCGGTGAGCACGAGGTTCAATGCCAAGTGCACGCTGAGGTATTTGCGACGATTACCGTGGCCATTACCGGAGAGTAATTCATGGCATCGTTCTCAACCAATGAGTTCAAATCTGGCCTGAAAATATTGATCGACGGTGATCCGTGCACGATCGTCGAAAACGAATTCGTGAAGCCAGGAAAAGGTCAGGCGTTTAGTCGTGTGAAGATCAAAAACCTGAAAACCGGACGCGTGGTCGAAAAGACGTTTAAGTCAGGGGACTCGGTTGAGGCGGCGGATGTGATTGATCTCGACATGGAGTTTCTGTACGCCGATGGCGAGTTCTATCACTTCATGATGACCGATGGATCCTTCGAGCAGCACGCTGCCGATAGCAAAGCTGTCGGTGACACCGTGAAGTGGTTGAAAGAGCAAGAGGTTTACATCATTACCTTGTTTAATGGTGCACCGCTTGCTGTCACGCCGCCGAATCACATTGAGTTGGAAGTGACGCAGACAGATCCAGGCCTGAAGGGTGATACCGCCCAAGGTGGCTCGAAACCTGCCACCTTGTCGACCGGTGCGGTTGTGAACGTTCCGCTGTTCATCGAAGAAGGTGAAATTCTGCGCGTTGATACCCGAACTGGGGATTACGTGTCACGCGCGACCAAAAAATGAAGGGTCGGCCAACGGCCACTCGAACCATGCTAGAAGCCCGCGCCAGTTTACTGACCGGGCTTCGTGCGTTTTTTGAGGCGCGTCACTCGCTGGAAGTGGATGTGCCAGCGATTGCTCAAGCACCCGCATCGGATCCATGGCTTGATAGTTTTACTGTCAACGACCCGGCTGGTGTGTCGATCGGCTATCTACTGACGTCTCCTGAAACCTATCTGAAACGCTTGTTATCGATGCATCAGCGACCGATGCACGCGATTGGCAAGGCCTACCGTGCCAATGAAGAGGGATCGGACCATGCGATCGAGTTCACCATGCTTGAGTGGTACCGCCCATGTGACGTCAGACCCTTTGAGACCATGGTTGGTGAGATTCAAGATTTGGTTGAGTCACTGACGGAGTTTGGCCGTCCGGAAGTGATCTCGTACCGTGAGTTATTCGAATCCACATTTGCTGTGAATCCCCATCGCACAGACGTTCAAGCCTTGATTCCTTTTGCAAAGAATCGACTGGGGGCGAAGGCTGCTGCCCAGCTTGATTTGGATAGTTTGTTGAACCTGTTGTTCGCGACTGAGATCGAGCCGCATTTAAGCAATCATGTGGTCGTCGATTTCCCTGTCATTCAAGCAGCGCTCGCCCGCATCGAAACCCACGAAGATGATGCTGTGGCCAAGCGTGCCGAGCTCTATATGGCGGGCAACGAGATTGCCAACGGCTACTATGAACTGACTGATCCCGCTGAGCAATCACGACGGTTTGCTCATGATCAGGCACGCCGTGAACAGCTGAATCGCCCTGCCATCCCCAAAGATGAGGCCTTACTGGAAGCATTGACGGCTGGATTACCTGAGAGCTACGGTGTGGCCTTGGGTGTGGATCGGTTGTTAAAAATTGTGACCCAATCGAAAACTCTGGCTGAGTGCATGACGTTTACAGGACATTTATGAAAAGTGCGTTGAATTTGATCTGGATTGATTTGGAAATGACAGGACTGTCTCCTGAGCACGATCGGATCATTGAGATCGCGACTGTCGTGACCGATAAGGACTTGAATGTCTTGGGTGAAGGCCCGGTTTATGCCATCAGTCAGCCACAAGAACGTCTCGATGGGATGGATGAATGGAATACTCGGCAACACGGAAAATCGGGTCTGACCGAGCGTGTCAAAGCCTCCAGCATCACTGAAGCTCACGCTGAGCTGAGAACCATTGAGTTTTTAAGCCAGTTTATCGATCCGTGCCAGTCGCCCATGTGCGGGAATTCAATCTGTCAGGACCGGCGTTTTCTGGCTCGATACATGCCTGATCTCGAGGCATTTTTCCATTACCGAAATCTGGACGTGTCGACATTAAAAGAGCTGGCAAAGCGCTGGAATCCCAAGGTATCTGAAGGTGTAGTCAAATCTGGCCAGCATCTGGCGCTTGCTGATGTGCATGATTCGATTGATGAGCTGAAGCATTATCGAGCGCATTTTCTGAGGCTCGACGCTGAAGAGCGGCGATAGCCCATAGGATGTGCTCATCCAGTGTGGGCCCATGTTGACCAAGCTTTGATCTGAGAGTCTGGATCACGCGTTCGGTATCAGAGTGACTATTACCCAGCCCAATCGCAAGATTTTCCAGAAATTTGACATAGCCTGCACGCCGTAGCGGGCTACCCTCGGTTTTCATCAAAAACTCCGCTTCAGTCCAGCCAAACAACTCGCAAAGTGGTTGGCGATCCAAGGCATGTCGTGGATGGAAGGCAGGATCGCCGATGGCCGCATAACGATTCCATGGACAAACCAGCTGACAATCATCACAGCCAAAGACGCGATTCCCCATCGGTGCGCGCAACGCTTCTGGAATTGGGCCTTTGTGTTCAATGGTCAGATAGCTGATGCATTTGGTTGCATCGAGTTGGTAGGGCGCTGGGAATGCATTTGTCGGACAAATATCAAGGCATGCGGTGCATGATCCACAGCGGGCTTTTTCGTGCTCGTCGGACACAGGGAGTGGACAATCGGTCAGAAGCTCACCCAAGAAGAACCAGCTTCCGGCACTTCTGGATAACAGTAAGGTGTGTTTACCGATCCAGCCAAGCCCGGCTTTTTCAGCCAAGTGCTTTTCAAGTAACGGCGCGGAGTCAGAAAACACACGAAAGCCGTGAGGTGCGATTTCGTCGCTAAACCAATCTCCTAGGTGCTTCAGTCGTTTGCGCATGAGTTTGTGATAATCGCGTCCGAGCGCATAGCGGGAAATATAGGCCATGTCTGGATCATTTAAGATGTCGATGCAGTCGGTATTCTCGGGAAGATAGTCTAGTCGAACAGAAATCACTCGTTGGGTACCGGGAACCAACTGTGTGGGATCTCTCCGTAGGTCGAGATGCCGTTCAAACCACTCCATGGATCCATGGAAGCCAGATTCAAGCCAGTGTTCAAGAAATGACACGTGTTGGGACACATCAGGGTCAGTGACGCCGATAGCGGTGAAGCCGAGCTCGAGGGCTTTTTCGCGAAGCCTGTCGAGAACTTGATCAGATTGGTGCCATGATGCGTCCATGACCGGTACACTACCAGAGTAATCGCGAACCGGAATCCTCGATGCGAATAGAATTGATCGATGAGTCGATGACACGGAAACTGGGTAAGGCATTAGCAAAAAGCTGCCCCGAAGCTCCATTTCTGGTCACGCTGACCGGAAATTTAGGCGCTGGGAAAAGTCATCTAGCGCGTGCTTTTCTGAAGAAACTCGGTGTGACGGATGCGATTCCATCGCCGACGTACACCTTGTGTGAAACCTATCTGATTCGTAAACAATTGACCGTATCTCATATGGATTTATATCGTCTTGAGGATCCTGAGGAGCTCGAATTGATGGGTTTCCGCGATATGTTGGATCGGCAGGGGTTGCTGATCGAATGGCCCGAGCGAGCAGGGCCGCTATTGCCTGCAGCAGATTTGGATGTGCATTTGATGTGGCATGACGAGGGTCGTTTATGCGCACTCTCCGCGAAGTCTGAAAAAGGAGAACAGTGGTTAGACAAACTGAAGGTGCCAAAAGCCGAATGACGCGCCTGATTCTGACCTTGATTGTTGGATTGTGGTCAGCGTCGGTGCAGGCGATTGAGTTGAAATCGGTGCGCTCGTCGGCCGATCAAGACAGCTCTCGAGTGGTGCTTGAGCTTTCTGGGCGGCCTCAATTTTCCTCGTTTAACTTAAGTAATCCAAGCCGCTTGGTGCTCGATGTGAGCAATCTGAGCACCAGCTCCCTAAGCGCGATCACAACAATCGATGATTCTCGCATCACCCGAATACGCAGTTCGGTTCGTGGTCAAGGGAGTCGTCTGGTGTTCGATCTCGGCGGCGATTATCGGTCCAATGTGTTCGCGCTCGGACCCAAGGGCCGGTTTCCTGATCGACTGGTTGTTGATGTGGTGGGTTATGTGGCTGGTGAAAAAGCATCGATTCGTGGGGAATCGTCTGCTGAGCCGACTGAACCACCGGTCGAAAAACGAGACATTGTGGTGGCCATCGACCCAGGCCATGGTGGCAAGGATCCCGGTGCGTCCTCCTATGGTGTGATCGAGAAAAAGGTGGTGCTGCAAATTGCGAAACGACTTGCTCGTCGATTCCAAAGTGAGCCTGGCTACCGCGCGGTCCTGACACGTGATGATGACCGATTTGTTCCGTTAAAGAGTCGACCACGATTGGCGCGAGAGGCTGGTGCTGATTTTTTTGTGTCGATTCACGCAGACAGTTTTCCGAAAAATAAAAACGTCCGTGGAACAGGGGTGTATGCCTTATCGCTCCGAGGTGCGAATTCTGAGCTGTCGCGTTGGCTTCAGAACACCGAGAATGCAGATGACTTAGCCGGTGGCGTTGATTTGGGTGATGTGGATAACGACACACGCCAGGTGTTGCTCAACATGTCCATGGAGTCAGCCATTCGCATTTCAAAACAGGCAGGTCAGAGTGTATTGAATGATCTGACTGACGTCGGTCGCGTGCATAAGAAGCAGTTGGGGCTCGCGAACTTTGTTGTTCTTCGAAGTCCCGATATTCCCTCGTTATTAATCGAGACAGGGTTTCTATCCAATCGATCTGATGCCAAGCGATTGTCGAGTTCTCGAGAGCAGGAAAAAATTGCTGGCGCAATTTTTGAAGGAATCAAACGGTATTTCGAGAAGAGCCCGCCTGCGAACACCTTTGTGGCTTGGCGTAAGCAAAATGCAGGTAAGCGTGTAGTGATTGAAGTGAAACGGGGTGACACCTTGTCTGAAATAGCGGCTCGTTACAATTTGTCGCTACAAGCACTCAAAGAGCTCAATGGTTTGCGATCCGATGTGATTCATCTCGGTCAAAAACTAGAGGTCCCGCTGTCACCGCGGTAGCATGTCTCGATGAAATCCATGCAATTTGATATTCGCAACTTGCCCTTTGCTGGGACAGTGACCCGTTGGCATTCTGTCAACTGCCACCGGTATCCCTCAGTCGCTGAGCACTCGTGTCTGGTCGCCTTATATGCTCGAGAGATTGCATCGCGAGTGTATCCCGACTTGTCTGCTGACGATCAAGTGTTGTTGTACGAATTGGCCTTAATGCATGATCTCTCCGAGGTTGTGACGGGGGACATGCCGTCTCCCATCAAGCGGCAGCTCAAACAAGTCTTCCCGCCGGGTGAGTCGCCGATCGATCAATTGGAAGCATCGATCTGTCCAGATGCCGCCGCTCGTGAGCATCAAGCCAAAACGACTCGACCACATATCTACAGTTGCATGAAGCTTGCAGACATCCTCGATGCGATGGTCGTGATTAAACAGGAAGGTAAGGGGCCAGTCGCTCTGCAGATTGAAAAGGAGCGTACAGAAGCTTTTGAGGCGCTTTTAGATTCGGCTCGGAAGTCATGCCCGGAAGGTGACTGGTCACGAGCACATGAGGTGAGAGAGGCTGTGATGAGCCTGACTCACGTGCAAATTGATGAAATCTGACGCTTCAATCCATATTTTATCGCCGCGTTTAGCCAATCAGATTGCTGCCGGAGAGGTGGTCGAACGTCCTGCGAGTGTGGTCAAAGAGTTAGTTGAAAATGCCTTGGATGCAGGATCGACACAGATCGATATTGATTGTGAATCTGGTGGGATTGGACGCATTCGGATCCGCGACAATGGTGCGGGAATTCATGCGGATGAATTGCCCTTGGCATTATCCAGGCATGCGACGAGCAAGATCTTTGATCTTGATGATTTGGAAGCTGTCAGCACTTTAGGGTTTCGGGGTGAGGCTTTGGCCTCGATCGCCTCGGTGTCGCGATTGGATTTGATTTCAGCCGTCGAGGGCGAGGCAGGCTCGAAAGTCTCGGTTGAAGGCCGAGAAATGGAACCGTCGATTGAACCATCGGCACATCCTCGAGGGACCACAGTCGATGTGCGCGATTTGTTTTTTAATACCCCAGCGCGACGGAAGTTTTTAAAGACCGAGAAAACTGAGTTTGGCCACATTGATACGGTCGTGAGTCGGCAGGCATTGAGTCGATTTGACGTCGGTTTTCGATTGGTGCATCAGGGGCGTGTGACGCGACAGTTGCCGCCTGCCTTGACTGAAAACAGTCAAATGGAGCGAGTCGCTACCTTGTTGGGTCGCGGTTTTATGGACGCTGCTTTGTCTGTTGACTCGAGCGCGATTGGTTTGTCGTTGAGAGGTTGGGCCTGTCGCGCCACCTTTAATCGAGCACAGGCCGATTGTCAGTATGTGTTCGTCAATGGCCGGATCGTTCGGGATAAGTTGATTTCTCATGCCTTAAGACAAGCCTATCGCGACGTGCTGTTTCATGGCCGGCATCCTTGTTATTTATTGTATTTGGAGCTCGATCCGGCGCAAGTGGATGTGAATGTTCACCCCACCAAGCATGAAGTGAGATTCCGTGATTCACGTCTGATTTATGATTTTTTACTGCGTTCAGTATCTCGGGTTTTGGCAGCAGATCGACCGGATCAAGTGCTTGCTCAGGAGCAGGAGAGTCAGTCTGGCGGTATGCAAGCCGAGACTCAGCAGATTCAGTCGGGGATTCGATTTCCAGAGTCTCGATCGGTCGACAGTCTGGACGTGCTCTCACAACTGACAAGACCAGTTGAGCCCCACCAGTCTCTTGACGATGCCTCTCAGGAAATCCCACCCTTGGGTTATGCGATTGCCCAGCTACATGGCGTTTATATCCTCGCACAGGCCCGTGACGGGATGATTGTTGTTGATATGCATGCTGCCCATGAGCGAATCACCTATGAAGCGTTGAAGCGGGCTTTGGATGATCGAGGCTTGGTCAGCCAGCCTTTATTGATTCCGACCACGATGCATGTGAGTGAGCAGGAAGCCTCGTTGGTTGAAGAGGCGACGGAACTATTCGGTCAATTTGGATTGGGGGTGCAACGCGTGGGGCCTGAGACAGTTCGGATTGAACATGTCCCTGCCATCTTAAGACAGGCCAGTCATGAAGATCTGGTTCGTGATGTGTTGAGTGATTTCGCTGAAGTTGGAACCAGTGATCGGATTGTTGAAGCTCGCGACCATTTATTGGCGACCATGGCGTGTCATGGTTCAGTCAGGGCAAATCGTCAATTAACGCTGTCCGAGATGAATGCATTGTTAAGAGACATTGAGCGGACCGAGCGGTCTGGTCAGTGCAACCATGGCCGTCCAACCTGGACGGCACTATCCATGCATGACTTGGATCGGCTGTTTCTCAGAGGCCGCTAATCAGTTGCCCGTGGCAAGAATCCGAATGACACCCTTCGGCTTCGAGTTGACGTTCTGTACCAGTGATGTTGGTTGACTATACAGAGTCGTTTCTGAGCCGAAGCTGTCGACGACGACAGCGCGAACGCGGATGAGACTACCAACGTGCGCCTGAGCAAGCGTCATACTGTTGCCATAAACATCTGGAATGGACACCCATGACCGTCCGTTATCAGACATTTCCCAGGTCGAGCGAACGTTTGCGATTCCGTCATCATCCGACAGATTCGAGGTGTCGATCTGGAGACGTTGGCCTTTTTTCGACTGACCAACAACCATGACTTCGCCTTCGACAGGATCATCGATGTTTTGAACCATGTTGGTTGCGGGCGTCACCAGTGTCTCTGATGTACCAAATCCATCTTGATACGACACGATCGCACGATAAGCAAAGCCAACTTCCGCTTGGTTTAGGCGAAGCAATGCCGGGTTGACGGAATTCGTTTGATATGGAGTCCAGCGCGCTGCATCGGATGAGCGTTCCCATTGATAGGTGAATTGGCCAACACCGTCCTCATCGGAGATCCCCGAGACATCAATCTTAATGGTGTTGTCTTCGACAGAGGAACCACTGATGATCGGAAGTCCCTGAGGGAGATCGTTAGCATTTTGCACAGCACCGGTTGGCGCGGTCTCAATGACTTCAAGTGTTCCCTCGCCATCGACATACTGAATGACGACTCGTAGCGAACTGCCGACATGGTTTTGCCGCGGCGTAAAGGATTGTGATACCGCGCCGTCGATGGTCTGCCATCCGCCACTTGCGAGCTGGACTTGCCATTGCATCGTGAGATCGCCAAGACCATCTTCGTCGTACAAATTAGAGACATCGATGACCAGAGGTTGATCTTCCATCGGACCATTGCCGCCACGGTTACTTGCCTTGGCATCTGTTTTAACGCCGTCGGCTTGCGCGGTGTCAGAAGAACTTGATCTTGTACTGGTCGACGTTTCAGCAGCATTACCCGCGGGCGCAACATTGGTTTCTGCACCCTGAGTTGATGTTTCTGGTTCCGCAACACGGGCAGCTTCGACTTGATCTGCTGCGATGGCAGCTGCGGCTGCAGCCCGTTCGGCCTGCTCTTTCGCACGCTGCGTGTAGTTCGCGTCAGCATAGATAGCGGTCGAGGCGCATCCAATCGCGATTGCGGTGACTTGAGCTGTCAGGCGCTTCAAATACATCTGTGTCCCTATGGTCTAGATGGTTTTTTGAAAGAATGTACAGAACAGGATCGGTTTGGGCAACGATTCCTGTAGGAGGCGGCGAGAAAATCTGAGTTTCTAATGATTTCAACGACCTGCTTAGGATTCTACCGCTTGGATGAAATTCGCGAGCAAGAATGTGCCAAAATCCTCGTCTATGACACGATGCGCTGGCAGAAACCTAGGTCCGGTGCGGGTTTGCGTAGACTTTGATCAACGGAATCAGCTGACTATCGCTGAGTTTCAAGCATTGCTTTTTTAGTAGCGTCAGGCAATGATCGGCAAATCGTGGTCGTTTATTCAACTTTAGTCTAATAAAGAGGCGCCTTTGTGAATATCGCTGTATTGGGATCTGGAACGATTGGACAAAGCTGGTGCGCGCTATTCCTAGCTGCCGGTCATCGCGTGGTTGCTTACGATCCGAATCCAAGCATGCATCAGCAGATTTTGGATTCTATCGCCAGAGCGCAGTCAACGCTTGAGGCCTTGGGTTATTCTGGCACTGGATGTTCTGAGTACCTCGAATTTACAACCGATGCTCGAGAAGCGGTGAAGGGATGCAGGTTTATCCAAGAAAATGCCCCTGAGGATCTGTCACTCAAGCATGCGTTGTATCAAGAGATTGAACCCGCTCTCGATTCTGACGCTGTTCTTTTGTCGTCAACCTCTGGATTGACTCTGAGTGAACTGCAAAATGGCTTGTCGAATCCGTCGCGGCTGGTAATTGCGCATCCTTTCAATCCACCCCACTTGATTCCACTGGTCGAAGTCTTGGGAAATGATCTGACGAGATCTGGCTTGGTGGCTGAGGTTCTTCGGTTTTACGAGTCACTTGGCAAGGTGCCGATCGAGTTGAAAAAAAGCGTTCCAGGACATGTTGCCAATCGCTTACAAGCGGTGTTGTGGCAAGAAGTATTGCATCTTGCGAAAGAAGGTGTTGCCTCGCTTCCTGACATTGATAAGGCCATCGCTAACGGCCCCGGACTTCGCTGGGCCGTTTATGGTCCTCATCAACTATTCTCACTGGCGGCTGGAGATCAGGGTCTTCAGGGATTTATTCAGCATCTTGGTCCGTCATTCGAGAGTTGGTGGTCAAGCGCAGGACAGGTGACTTTTGATGAGGACACCTTGCGTTTGATCGAACGACAATGTGTCGATCCCGCAGAGCCAGAGACAGAAGAGATGAAGCGGCGCAGAGATCAACTCATTTGCCAGATCTTATCGATAAAGAAGGCGACCTAAGGGAAGGGTGTTATCGAGTGCTTCGTCGCATCTATTGGCCGCTATTTAAGTAGCGTAGGGCATCAACGATCATAATCGTCGCACCAAGTCCGACCATGATGAAGATCGCATTCCTCACTTTTTTTGGAAAATCAGCGCCAACTGATGAGCTGGTTCGCTGAGGGTTCGGCGAGGGTTGTGTCATCGCCTTGCTTGGCGCCTCGGTCCGATGAAATACCGCCCAGGCTTCGATCATTTGTTCCGCTTGGGCGCGATTATCAAAGGACACTGACGCGTCCTCAATGGTCAGTGTGACAGAGCCATCGTCGTGCTCTTTCCACTCGCAGTTCTTGGCGTCCTGCTGCCAGACGAGTTCTTTAACTTGCATGTGATCCATCCCATAAGAGTTGTTGATCCAGATGTTGAACCGACGCGACACCCATTCCAAAGCAGGCGATTCGAAGTTCATCCATAAATTGTTGCATTGTCGCGATCACGGATTCGGTCGATTCAGTCGCAGGTTTTAAGAATCGACCAGCAATGCCAACGGCACTCGCGCCGAGACACAAAGCTTTGGCAACGTCGAGTCCATGACGCACGCCCCCAGACGCCCAACAGCATTGCGTTGGAAATGACGATTGCATCATCTGCAAGCATTCCACGGTGGTGTATCCCCATCCATCAAACAACTGTTGATCAGAGAGCCTTTGTTGAATCTCTGCATTCATGGCGATCTCAATATCGGCAAACCGCGTACCACCTCGCCCTGCCACATCCAGTACATCAACCCCAGCATCAATAAGGACTTTGGCAGAACCGACATCTAGACCAAAACCCACTTCTTTGGCAATGACTGGAACCGGACACCAGTCGCAGGTGGCTGCAATCCGTTCAATGACCCCAGTCCAGTTGGTGTCACCGGATGCCTGAAACACTTCCTGCATGGGATTGAGGTGTAAAATGAGAGCATCTGCTTCAATCGGATCAAGAATGCGGCCGAGATCCTTTACATCGGATAAACCAAGCAGATTCACGGCTCCGAAATTTGCAAATAAGGGAGCGGATCCGATGGCATCGCGGATGGATCCATTCAGGCCGCCGGTGTGGCCATCTTCAATGCCAACACGTTGTGAACCGACCCCCATGGCAATCCCCATTGCTTGACAGGCTTCGGCTAAACGTCGATTGATGGCTTCGGACTCAGTGGGCCCACCTGTCATCGAGCTGACGAAAAATGGTGCGGCGACCGAATGGTCACATAGAGTGGCACTGAGGTGAATTCGATCAAGATCAAGATCAGGAAGCGCACAATGCTTGAGTCTGATCTGATCAAAGCTGTTGATGTCTGTGGATTGTGATAACGCATGTTCGATATGACCGAGCTTGCGTGAGAGGTTATTCATGATGTTTTCGACCAACCCACTCGAGGAGACACATATGAGGTACCGTCAGCGCCGCAAGACCAATGAACAGCACTTGATAGATAACGATATCCACCCGATCAGCATACCGTTCAATGTGCGATCCCGATACCGCGGCGATGGCAAGTGTGGCAATTGTGATGGTCAGCATGACGATATAGGCGGTGAGCCGCGTTTCTGGGCGCATCTGTCGAAATTCGGCGATCAGATGCCTTGGGCTATGAAACGCACAGAAATACACAACGAAATACCATAAAGGCTCCAGTGCCCAAGCGATACTTGCGAGGAGGATTAACTCGAGCTTCCGGATCCATGACAGACGTCGGAGATCGAACGCCAACAACAGAAGTCCTAACGCACCCACCGCCTGTAACACGATCAATGGAAAGGCAGATGAGGCTCCAAAGACAAGAAATCCGAAGATTTCAGCGACTTGTTGGGCGTGCGTCCAGGCGGGTAAGCCTAAGATGAAGGCTCCGTAGCCAAACCCGCCGAGGCTGATTCTAGTTCGCCAATCTCGGCCAAAGTGCAGGCTTGAGATTAACAGGAATGCGATTAGTGAAAGGACTGGGGCGAGGATCCAAAGTCCGACGACAGCTGCAACGATCCCGGTGTAGAGAACCAAAAATTGGATGATTGATCGCCAGTCGTTGATGAGGCCATTGCGATACGCAACCACCGGATCGAGTGCGCCATGGGGCAAGCCCACCAGCGAAATGAAACAAGAAGCCAGAATCAGACTTAAATCCATTGGTACTTCCCGATCAATGCACAGGTAAAGGGCTTCAGTGGAGCGCTCCATAGGATTCGGAAAACATCGCTCGGTGTCCGCATCATCATGAAGGCGGCGAACTGATCGGCTGTCATCCGTCTGGCGATCGTTAGCAGGATCTCGGGAATGGAGTCAGGTCGTTGATCAATCAGATTCAGAAACACGGTGTCTGCCCATTGGGTTGTGAGGGATGGATGATATCGCGTTGCTTGGTTGTGGGTGACTAAATCGCGCGCGATCGCTTCACAGGCATAGCGAATTGTTCGGTAGCCGTACCCGGTTGCATCTCGGGTCATGCCACCACGGGCACCAATGGGGATTCCAAGATGGCTTGCTGTCGATCGAAAGCCCATCGGGATGTGCGCGGACTCCGTGCGGATTGTTTGAAAGGGATTCGTTGAAAACTCACCACTGAGATAGTCTCTGTTCATTGACTGCAGCGCGCTCAGATCTGCGAGTTTGGTCGTGAATTCGGTGTGTTCGATCAAGACGCGCTTTGCCCCAAGCGGGAGGACGTACACAAACCGAATCCCCGAGTCTGTCGTTTCGATTCGATTCATTAGTCCGACGGCCTCAATGTGATGTGGCCTCTGGAATTCAACTTCTGTTCCAGAAAAGCTCTGGATCAGACGAAATGAAGAGGGCGCGATCGGTCGACTGTCAAACACATGTTCGGCTTTTGGGGTCGCGTCAATGACCTCTTTGACCTGATGTATCTGGGGATGGGAGGCAATCACCGCCTGACATTCGTCGAGGACGTGTTGCCCTGATCGTGTTCCATAACGGAATCTCTGACCTGTATGCGAAATGGTGAGCTCTTCGGCACTGACTTGCCATTTGGATTGAGTGTATTCGGGATTTAAAAACGCATGCTCTTCATCGGTTAACCAAAAACTGAAGGTTTTTTGAGCCAAACGCTCAGGCTCGGGTTCGGAGATCACAACTGGGCCGGGCAAAACCTGGTGTTTGGCGAGTGCCGACGCTAAAGACAGCCCACTCAGGCCCCCACCAACAATGTGTACCCAAGTATCCATGGGGATTATGCCCAATGCACCCCTGGCCGGCGGAGGAGTCCCCGGTGCAGGCTTGAGTCATGAGCGCCTTGATAGACATGCAGACGTCGGCTGAAGAAGAAAGTCATCACTCCCTTGAACGCGATTAATAGTTTTTGGGTTTTGGACGTGAAGGCACGTCCAGCCCAGATATCAAATCCTCGGTCAGCGACAATCATTCCGATTTCTCGATAACTTAAAGCAGCCACTAAAATCGCGAGCCGCGGTTGGGTGGGTAAGAAACACAACCCAGAAACTCCAGATTCGTATCGAACATCAGCTTCGGTCAGTAGGTAGTTGACCACATCGCGGATGCGATCCGCATTGGCTCCTGTGGCGCCGGCCACCTCGCTCGCGCTCATTGGGCCGATCAAGGTTTCTGGCAAATAGACACGTCCATTTTCGGCATCTTCCAACACATCACGGCAAATGTTCGTCAACTGCATGGCGACACCCAAGTCCACGGCATGATGCCTGGCGATGGGATTCGTGATTTCAAATAAATCACACATGAGCAAACCAACGGTTCCAGCCACTTGATAGCAGTAGCGCATCAATTCTGGCTCTGAATGGAGGCGCACAGAGCCTGTATCGGATAAGACGCCATCGGTTAGTTCAACCAAGGTCTCTAAACAGATTGCAGGCTCAATGGATTTCGCAGCCTCGACGACCGGGTGTGATACATCTTCGTCAATCAGTGCCTGTTTGAGCGCCAACAGATCATGTTTTGCCTGTTCTTTGTCATCTGAAGTATCGGCAATATCATCGATTTGTCGGCAAATCGCATAGAGATTTGCCGCTGATTCGATGTGTTTCGCCGATAAAAATTGGCTCGCAAAGTGGAAGGTCGTTCCGTATTTTTTGAGTTGTTCTTTGCTCATCGTATTTCCTTAAGCCACTTCAGGTTGATGAGTGGCTTCTCTAACCAGTCGCTCAACGACTTTGGCTGACGAGATCACGCCAGGCATGCCGGCGCCTGGGTGCGTGCCGGCTCCTGCTAAAAATAAGTTATCAAACCCTTCTGCTTTGTTGTGGAAGCGGAACCAGGCCGATTGCGTGAATAAAGGCGCAATCGAAAATCCAGCGCCTTTGTAAGATAAATAATCGTCAGAAAATTGGTCTGGAGTCATGGCAAACGGAGCCTGGATATGCTCTTTCAGGCCTGGAAGTATGGTTCGACCCAGCGCATCGATAATCCGTTCTCTGAGCTTGGGCTCCTCGACGGCCCAGTCGATTCCTGACCCTTGGTGCGGGACGGGAGCAAGAACATAAAAACTATCATGTCCAGATGGCGCAAATGACGGATCGGTAGCGGTTGGCCGATGCAAATAGAGGGAGAAGTCGTCAGCGAGGATCTGGCGATGAAAAATATCATCTAACAATTCGCGATACCTCTGCCCCATCCAAATGGTGTGGTGGGCAATGTCTGGATATTGCGTATCAGTGCCGAAAAACAGCACATAAAGCCCCATCGATAACTTGCTGTAGTCCCTTTTCAGGCGGGTCGCAAAGGGTATTTGTTTCTGTGGTAAGAGCTCCCGATACAGATACATGGGATCGCCGTTGAACACGGTATAGTCAGCGGTAATCACGTCATTCGATTCAAGTTTGACTCCGGAGACTCGATTTTGGCTGGTAAGGATTTCAGAAACGGTGGCGCCAGTCTGAATGGTGATTCCTTGTCGAAGCATCAGTTGCTTTAATTGTGCAACTAGCGCGCCAGTACCGCCCATGGCGAAGAAAATACCATAGGCACGTTCTAGGTAATGAATGAGTCCATAGATGCTCGTGGTATCGAAGGGCGATCCTCCCACCAGGAGTGGCTGAATCGAAAATGCTTGTCGTAATTTATCGTTGGTAAGGTGTTGGCACACCATATCCCAAACCGATCGGTCACTGCGTAAACGAGCTAAGTGAGGGATTTGCTTTGCCATCGTTTTGATTTGATGAAACGGCTGGTGAGCCAATTCCGAAAAACCGATGTCAAACATGGCCTTCGAATGTTTCACCAAAGACTCATATCCTGCCCGATCTTTTGGCTCGATCCGCTCGATTTCCTGGAGAGTCTCTTCGAGAGTTCCCCCATAATTAAATTGATCACCGTCGGGAAACACAAAGCGATACCAGGGATTTAATTCCCTGAATTCGATGTGGTCAGCACGCTTTTCACCGAAGAGTTCAAATAACTCATCAAACAAGAAAGGGGCTGTGATGACGGTCGGTCCGGCATCGTGCTTGTAACCGTCGACTTCAAATACTTGAGCACGTCCGCCGATATCATCAAGGCGCTCGATGACATGGACGTCGAGTCCTAGCGCTCGCAGACGAAGTGCACTAGCGATGCCTCCAAAGCCAGAGCCGATAACCAGTGCGCTGCCCGTCATGCAGCTGCCTTGAAGCTCGGATATTTATGGTGTAACGCCTGGATCAGGACTTCAAATGCTTGGATGCAGAAGTCAGGGAGCATTTTGACGCTTTCCCGCGCATGATTGAGGTGCCACTCAAATCGCGACCGCAACACAGTTTCAGGGTCAGAGCCGTCGGTCATTTGATCGGCGAGAACCCAAAAGCCGTTCAGCCGATGGTTGAAGTCATCGGCCTTATCCACGAGATCATCAGCTAACTGATAAGCGACCCCGATGGATGAAGCACCCGCTAATACTCGGGTCACTTGATCATCTGTTCCCTCGCTTAACGCCAACACCATGGCAATTGGAAGGCCGAGTAACGGCCCGCTTTTATGGCGGACGATTCGTTCGTAGTCGTCAAACGAGAGATGACTGTTCGGTGTCCATTGGCAATCGATGGTTTGACCGGCTGCCATCACACTGATGCCGCGAGACAGCATGGTGATTAATCTGGGTAATTGTTGGATATGTGGTTCTGGGAGTAGGGCAAGCTCTTCAAAGGCTGCGCCAATTAAATCATCCCCGAGACAAATCGCTGATGACATCCCTGCGACGGTCCAGACTGCCGCTTGGCCTCGCCGGGTAGAATCCTCATCTTGCACGTCATCGTGAATCAGCGACGCCTGATGCAAAAGCTCAACCGAGGCGGCAATAGAGAGTCGTGCTGGCGCTGACAGATTCTGGGAGTGTCCTGCCGCGAGCGCTAAGATCGCGCGAGTGCGTGAACCGCCAGATGACAGGTGGTCAATAAATAGCTGATTGAGGCTGACTTCGTCTTTGACTGGCTTGGATCCATATTGTCTAAGCCTATGCTCGAGCTCAATCAGATCGTTGTCTAACAGGCTGAAATCGAACGCTTGCATCATTATCCCTCACGTCATTCCATCCTTGGTTTCTTGTTATCTCTTCCGTTTTCGATGCACTCGCCTCAGTGTGAATGCATGGAAAACGGAGCCCCTTTCGAGGCTCCATTTCGACTTAGGCTGCTGCTGGAGCAGACGCTTTGCTGGTTGATGTGGCTGCGTACCAAATCAACAGGCCAAAGGCGATTTTGTTCACAACGTCAGCAAGGTTGTACACGATGTTCAGTGCTT